>USHE01000152.1 GCA_900554385.1 uncultured bacterium
AAGACTTAGGTAAATGATCCGCCCAGTGTTCGTCAAGATTTTTGATAAATCGGTGTGCGTCAATTACGTCATCGTAATTGATAGGTTCAGGTCCTTCCTGAACTTCAAGGGCTTGTTGTGCGTCATCTTTCACTTCTATTCCAGAAAAACCCAGGAACGCTACTCCAAAATTTTTACCGCAGTGCTGACATACCAGATGTGTGACGGTTAAGCCTGGTTCTTCTCTTTTTATTATAAATGAATTTTCGTCAAAGTCGGATTTACAATGTGAACAACATAGATTACTAAATAAGGCTTTTAATTTCTTTTCCATTCGTTTCCTCTTTCTTCTTATTATATGAAAAACTTTTTGAAAATTTTGTTAAAAAGTGTTAATTTTATAGCAAATATGGGCATATTATAAGTGTAGGCTTATAGGAGATGTTCTAATGGAAGCTATCAACTTAATTCTATTTGGATTTATCGTTTATACTGCGTTAATCGTTGTTCCTAGCATTTGGGAAGAATTAACAACAGAAGGATAAACCCTTACAAAAATATTGACGATTGAAGTGTTGATTTGTTTCAAATTTTTTATCGCCAGTAATGAGAGTGTGGTCGTTTAAAAGTGTTTATTGTACGCTTGTTTGGCAGGCGTGGCGTTTGCAGTGCAATTAATCAGGCAGAACTTCTTGCAGGCATTCAAGTGCCACATCTGTTACAAAATCCATATCCTTGCGTGAAATTATCAGGGGTGGATTAAAGTAGATTATGTCGCCGAGCGGACGCAGCAGAACGCCTTTTTTTAGAGCTTTTTTGTATATTTGATATCCTGTTCTTAGTTGTGAATCAAATGGTTCTTTCGTTTCTTTGTTTTTTACAAGTTCAATGGCATTAATCAAACCTACATGCCTAATATCGCCAACATTTTTGTGTGTGCTGAATTTTTCTTTGATAATTTTATTAAAATAAATTGCATTTTCATTTGCTGTTTTTAGAATTTCGCCATCTTCAAGCAGGTCAAGAACGGCGTTTGCCGCAGCGCAGGCAAGCGGATTGCCGCTGTAAGTGTGCGAATGCATAAACGCTTTATGGGTGTTATATTCATCGTAAAATGCATCGTAAATTTTCTGTGTGGTTATAAACATAGCACATGGCATATAGCCGCCGGTTAAGCCTTTTGAAAGACACATTATGTCAGGTGACACTCCGGCATGGTTAAAGGCGAACATTTTTCCTGTTCTTCCGTAACCTGTTGCGATTTCATCTGCTATTAAGTGTACGTTGTATTCATCGCAAAGTTCGCGGAGTTTTTTTAGATAAAGCGGCGGGTAAACTTTCATTCCCGCTGAGCCTTGTAATAATGGTTCTACAAGTAAGGCGGCTGTTTCATTTCCATATTTTTTAAAGGTTTCTGCTGCTTTTTTAGCGCATTCGCACTGGCAGTGGTCACGGTCTTTTCCGTAAGGACAGCGGTAGCAGTCAGGACCTTCAATTCTAACTATATCCATTAAAATTGGCTTGTACAGCTCTGTATAGAGGTCGCAGTCACCTACAGAGAGTGCGCCTATGGTTTCACCGTGATAGGCTTCTGTTAGTGCCATGAATCTTGTTTTTTGCGGGTTGCCTGTCTGCTCGTGGTATTGAAAACTTACTTTCATTGCAGCTTCAATTGCCGAGGAACCATTGTCTGTGAAATTAAATTTACATAGACCTTCCGGGATAATTTTAGAAAGTCGTTCGCAGAGTCTTATTGCTTGTTTATGTGTAAAGTTTGCAAAAATAACGTGTTCCAAAGAATTGAGCTGTTTTTTGATTTCTTTGTTAATATGGGGATTACAGTGTCCAAGGAGATTGCACCACCAGGAGCTTATAACGTCAACGTAACGGTTTCCGTCGACGTCATAAAGATAGACACCTTCTCCGTGGTCAATTACGATGGGAGGCAATTCCTCGTAATCTTTCATCTGGGAACACGGATGCCAGATGTATTGAAGGTCTGTTTTTGCCCAATCTTTATTTTCGCAAACTGTCATTTTATATCTCCTTAAATATTGATAATAATTTGTCTTTTTCTATTACAAGATTATTTTGATTTTCTTTTACTGTTGCAATAACCTTTACACCTGTGAGATTTTCGATTTGTAATTTGTTATCCAGTTGCATAAAATCATTTTCGTTGTACCTGTTAAGAATTATTCCTTTTATATTTATTCCTGCATTTTGTATGTATTTTACTGTTAGTACTGCGTTATTTATTGAGCCAAGTTCCGCTCCTGCAACAATAATTACATCAAGATTAAGCATTTTAATAACATCTTCAAGCAGAAGTCTTTCGTCTTTTATGTTAAACGGACAAACAATTCCGCCAGCTCCCTCAACAAGAAGATAATCGTATTGCTCTTTTTTATTATTAAAATCTTTTATTATGGTTTCTTTTTTTATTGAAATTCCTTCTATTTCTGAAGCCAGATGTGGAGAAACTGCTGTTTTAAATATATAACTGGCGCAATCCGCTGGATTTTCGTTTATCCCTGCGGTTTTCAGTACATATTCGCAATCACCGGGAATTAATTGTCCGTTACTTTCTACAGCGCCGCTCAAGGCAGGCTTGTAGTAACCGCAATTTATTCCTAATTCTCTAACTTTTTTCACAATTAATGCTGAGATAAATGTTTTTCCAACATCGGTTCCTGTTGCTGTTACAAAGATACCTTTTGTCATTAATTTAAACCTCCCACAAAAAAGAACACCTCTAGTCTAAGTCTAAAAGTGTTCTTTTGCAAGTTATTGTTTACTTTTATGTCAGTTTGCGATTACAACGCTCCGCCGCCGCCGTCATTAAAGTAATCATAGTGACGGATATCATCGTAGTTGTTGACAGGTTCAGCAGGAGGTAATGGTTGAGCCTTAACTGCTTTAGCTGTTGTACGATGTCTTAGCAATGCATCGAAGTTTGGTTCCATAGTGACTTCAAAGTGGAAGCGACCGATTTTGTGGTCTGTTTCCCAAGAGTGGTTAATCAACGGATAGCCCCAGTACAAGCGTCCTGTCAAATCTCCAGGTAATTGTACTCTTAAGCCCATACCGAGTGATGCCATAAAGTAGCTGTCATTGTAATAATCTTCACCGGTAGACGGGAATACTCCGCCAAAGTCTGCGAATACTGCACCTTTAATATATTTACCGATAAATGACATTTTTTCTTTAGAACGAGGGCTTGTGATTTCACGCGGCAATAACGGGAACATTAATTCGTTACTGATATAGAAACCGTTTTTACCAATCATAAGACCTTCTGAATATCCTCTAACTGTTGCCATACCACCAGCCTGGAATTGGTCGATGTATGGAATATGTTTGTTGTTAGGGATAACCTGATAGTTAGCTCTCATTTGACCGATAAAGCCGTGAGAGAAATCATGCAATCTGACAGCACCACCGGATATTTTTACATAGTTTGAATCATCGCTAAACAACGGAGCTGCGTAACTTACACCCTGATTTAAGTACCAAATACCGTATCTTGTGTCTTTACGCATGTTTAATGCTACATCAACACTTGTTACTTCATCCAAACCAAGTTCGTCATCAACACCAAAGTGTTTTAAGAAGCCCATTGTAGTTCTGGCACGTTTATAGTTCAATGCAGTATATGACTTCAATTCAAAGCCTGGTTTTCTGATAAGAGGCTGGCTGTTATATTATGAATACATTTGCGCTTTAATTCTTATGTCAAGATCTTTGATCT
>USHE01000153.1 GCA_900554385.1 uncultured bacterium
GGCTTGAGAATAACCGGACAGTCCGCAATTTTGGCAACATCAACAGAGGTCATAATTTCTTCATCCGTTATGTTTTCGTTAAACACAATCTTTGCAAAAATTTCTTTTTTTGCACCTATCGCAAAGAACTTTTTATATTCAGTAACATTTGCCTTAATACCTGTCGAACTCTCTAATTTAATATCAGCGGCAATAACATCAACATAATCAATTACCTGTTCAAGTTTATCCGGCAAAGTTCCGTTTGTTTCAAGATACACGGAATGTCCTGCCCCCTTCAAAAGCGGAAGAAATTCCGCCAAAAAAGCAGCTGACACCAGAGGTTCGCCACCGGTTAAGGAAACAGTAAAGACATCATCAAGCTTCGTAATTTCTTCAAAAAGTTCTGTTGGAGTATAATCTTGAGATTTTTCAACATCAAAATCAGTATCGCAATAATTGCAATTCAAATTACATCCGCAAAATCTTATAAAAAGTTGTTTTTCCCCTACATAAGGACCTTCACCCTGAATAGATTCAAATATTTCTCTAATTTTAGCCATGATACAAATTTTCTCTAATATTACCGTGTGATAACTTTTTCAACTTCTCATAAAGCTTTATCTCATCTTCGGATAAATCTTTAGGAATTTGAATTTCTACAGTAACAATCATATCACCAAATTTTCCATTTGTCTTTATACCTTCTCCGGCAAGCCTGAATTTTTGACCTGAAAGCGTATTTTTTGGGAGAATCAACTGAACCTGCCCATCTAAAACAGGAATATTAATCTTGCCGCCTAAAACAGCCTCAAACGGAGTTATAGGGAGTTTATAAAGCAGATTATTTCCTTCCAGCTTTATACTTGCATTTGTTTCTACCTTAACTTTTAGATAGAGATTACCGCTCGCACCGCCATTAAATCCCGGATTTCCCTCGCCGGTAATTCTAAGCTTTGCTCCGTTTTTGATATTAGACGGAATTTTAACCGTAATTTTTTTATGCTCAGAGAATTCCCCGCTTCCGTTACATACGCTGCATTTAGCACCATTAATAAAACGCCTGCCCTCACAAGTTGAACAAAGCTCCTTATGCATAACATTAACAACCCTAGATGTTCCGCGCACAGAATCCTCTAGAGATATTGTAATCTCTGAATAAATATCTGAACCATTTTTAGGGATTTTTTTATTTTTCTTTTCCTTGGCAATCCCGTCCAATATATCATTAATCGCACTCTTGAAGTTATTTTTTTGAAAGGCTTCTTTATTTTCTTCAAAAGTTGGACGGGTTGTATTTTCATTTATAGTGGAGGATTTAGCTTGTTCGCTTTTTTTATATTCGTTTTTAGCGCTCTCTGACTTAACATTTTGCTTGGGAGTTTTATAAAAGCCGTTGAGCATGTCATACTGCTTACGTTTTTTCTCATCAGATAAAACTTCATAAGCCTCGAGGACATCCTTAAACTTCTGTGCGCTTTCCGGAGCTTTATTAACATCCGGATGATATTTTCTCGCCAATTTTCTATACGCAAATTTTACATCCTGAACATCACTATCAGGTGTCACTCCAAGAATTTCATAGTAATTTTTTCGAACTCCAATGACCATACTCTTTTATTAATGATATTTATAAAAAAATCAATGTATAAAAGACTAATTACAAATATCCGTACGGAACTTTTTATTCTCAAAATCAATTAGCTCAACATTTTCATACAGATTTCTCTTTGCCCCTGAAAGAGTTGACGAACTTTGAGTAACGACAAGAGTTCTGCCTTTATTGGTTAAAAACTCTAAATATTCATTTCTGACAGTCGAAAAATGATTTACAGAAGTATTATCATCAAGATTATCTAAACCGCTTATCAGAAGTCCGTCTTTTCTGGAAGACATAACAAGTGAAACAGAAGACAGATTTGAAGTCATAATTGAAAAATAATCATCTGCAAACGAGCCGATTGCGCAGGCTTCAAACAAAGTCAACAGATTTTCGCCAACAGAATTTAAAACGGCTGCAGCATCGTGGTCTTTTAAAAAAGGAGTAAAACCGGTCGTAAGATAGCTATCCTCCCCTGTAAGCACACATTCAATGCCCAAAATACCCATATAAGGAGTTTGTCTGCGTTGGAGTGACTGCAAAATATTAAAAACAACATCACTCATAATTGAAGAAATAACATTTTCAGAAACTTTGTAGTCAGGGACAAAGGCACCAATACCGGTTGTATACAAACCACCATTACCGTTTTCCAGAAATTTGAAATCTGCACTTACTGCAAGCGGCAACGCATGGTATCCGTCGGTAATCACGTACAGAGTGAATTCATGCCCATTCAAAAAATCTTCGATAACTACTTTCTTTTCATCACTTAAAAACAAATCGTCCAAACACCTCTTTGCCATAGAAACTGTTGTGCAAACAGCTTTTACAGAAGTATCGGAATCTTCATCCGCTCCAATTAGAATTGGATAAGCAGCATTTTTTACATAATCTGCAGCAAGCTGAGGTTTCTCAAAAATTCCAAATTTAGGAGTCGGAATTCGTAACTTATACATAAATTTCTTTGCAACAGAACGGCTTATTGTAAAGTTTGAAGCGGATTCTGTCGGAGCAAAAATCAACTGTGAATTTGCCTGAAACAAATCAGCTAAATCAGACTTTAGAGCTTTTTGAGAAGACACAATAGTCAAATCCACACCATTTTCAAGCACAAACTCCAACAATTTATGCGAATCATCTTCTCTTATATCAACACACTCACAAATTTCACGCATAGCCGCATTGCCGGGTGCGACATAAATCTTTTCTACATTTTCGTATTCATTAAATTTCTGTACAAGAGCATGTTCTTTTGCTGAATGCCCGATAATTAATATCTTTTTCTTCTTATCCATAATGTTATAATAGCATAAAAACTTCTACAAAAAATAATCTAAACTAAATTAAAAAGAGGATGTTTGTAACAATAAATTAAGGTTTAATATAATAGAATAATGACAAAAATATAATTATCATTAAGCAATAAATGTAGTAAGTGAGGTAATGTAATGGCAGATTTGATAAGTATATTGCAAAAGGTATTTGTACCAACCCCAATGCAGACAACAGTTCCGGTACGAGGAACATCTACAAATCCTTTTGGCAACAATCCTTTTGTAAATTACAACGGCAACACTTACAACAGCGCAACTTATGCAAAAAACAACCCTGTCCGCGGCGGATATTTCGCAGGTTATTACAACGGTAAACAAAATATCGTAGGCAGAAGACTTTTTATTGAAGTGTAAATATTTATTTATGCTAAAATAGAAATATGTATAAGTATGATTTAGTAATTTTTTGCAAAATGTTTATACGCGATATTGATTGTTTTCTTATTCAGGCTCAATCAGTAAAGAAATTTAATGCAGATAATATTCCGTATTATGTTTCTGTTCCATCCGAAGATATTAATGAATTTAAGAAATTAAAAGAAAAATATAATCTTACGTATGAACTTCTTGCGGATGAAGATATATCAGAACTCTTAACAGAGAATGATTATAAGAATTCGGGGTATAATGTAAGCTATATTAATCAACAATTGATTAAATTTGAATTTAGCCAGATGAATATTGCAAAACACTATATTGTTATGGATGTGGATTGTTATTTTATCAGAAATTTCTACATATCTGATTTTCTGCTAGACACAAATACCCCATACCTGCCGTTAACGGAGG
>USHE01000154.1 GCA_900554385.1 uncultured bacterium
AAGTAAGCCTGTTGCTCAAGCCTTTATTGCCATGCTTCAACCATTTGTTGATACTGTAATTGTCGGCTCTGCTACTGCATTTGTAATTGTCGTCAGCGGAGTATATCTGCAAAGCAGCGGGCTTGCAGGCATTGAGCTTACGTCAAAAGCTTTTGGGACTGTATGTCCGTTCTTCCCGATTTTGTTAACTTTTATGGCTAGCTGTTTTGTCCTGTCGACAATGCTTTGCGGTTCTTATTACGGGATTAAAGGGTGGAATTTTCTCTTTGGTGATTCAAAATTGACAACGAGAACTTTTCAGGTTATATATTGTATATTCATTGTGATTGGTTCAGCCATGAACTTTAAGAGTATAATAAATCTGTCTGATGCGTTTACTTTGTTTTTGGCGGTTCCGAATTTGATAGCAGTTTTCATACTTTCGGATGTTGTTATGAAGGAATTGAAGCGCTATTGTAGAAAATATAATGTTGGGCTATTTAAAAATAATAAAGAGGAGAGAAAAAATGAAGAGTCAATGCCTGGAGATTGTAAGACAGAAGTGTGAAAGCTGTAAGGGCTGTGCGCTTGCAAAAACCAGAAATAATGTTGTATTTGCAGACGGAAATCCATCTACTGCAAGAATTGTTCTAATCGGCGAAGCTCCGGGGGAAATGGAAGATGAAATGGGCATGCCTTTTGTAGGTCGTGCAGGTCAATTGTTGGACGAGTTCCTTTCAGAAGCTGGAATTTCTCGTCAGAATGATGTTTATATAATTAATACAGTAAAATGCAGACCGCCTGAAAATAGAGTTCCTACTGACGAGGAAAAATCTGCATGCCGTAAGTTCTTAGAAGCTCAGATTGATATTATTAAGCCGGAAGCTATCGTGCTTTGCGGTGCAACTGCTTTAAAATCATTTGTTGAACTGGATAAAAAACAAACTATTTCTAAAGTTCGCGGAAAATGGATGAATGTAAGCGTTGATGGCGTAGAATACAAAGCTATGACTATTTTTCATCCGTCATATCTTTTGAGAAACCATTCAATGGAAGAAGGTTCTCCAAGAAGACTTATGCAGCAAGATTTGGCAGAAATCAAAAGTTCTGTTTTGACTGACAGCGTATCTTCTATGGAAAAAGAACTTGTTATGGCGTAATGTTACAGAAATTATTTTAACAAAAAGCCGTTTTCAAATTTTGAAAACGGCTTTTGTATTCTTAGGCTTTCATATTTTTTTCCATTTGAGCATTGACTATTCCCGGTTCAAGTTCTGAGCCTGTGACAAGTCTGCGGAATGCAAATTGTGCTTTAGGCAGGCAATAGGCAAGTAAGAAACTGCTTAGTCCTACATTTGCGAGTATGCTAAATATTTTTATACCCTTTGCTCGTTTTGCGAGTTTTTCTACATCTTTTGAGGATATTGCAGATTTTGCAAATTCTTCTATATCTTTTTTAAATTGTGCAAGCTTTTTGATATCTACGTATGCTCTTGGGTCACGGATTCCGCTTTTAAGCATTTTTACTTTTTCAAATTTATCTGCATATTTTACGAACAAACTTTTTGGATTGTTATCGACAAAGTCAAGCAAATCTTTGGCGTTGTCAGATTTTGGCAGAAGTAATTTCCCGCTTTTTATTTTTTCTACAAAATTTTTGTCGTTTAGCATAAGCGGATCAAGGTTTGTGTTAAGGTTAAAGAATTTTTTTGTAATAAAATTCATACCTTTTTCTATTTGTTCCGGTGCTACATAGTTCAGATACATCATGCCAGCCATTTTGAACGCTATGTCTTTAGCTTCATTGCGGTTACCGTCTGTACCTTTTCTTGCTGTTGCAATACGTCCCAGTGCGTAGCCGCCGTCAATTACTTCCATTTTTTCTTTGGTTGAAAAGTTTGCTAGGGTGGACATAATATTTCCAGTAAATGTTGTATTTTTCCCCTGTTGTTTTTGAAATTGGTCTTGCTGTTTTTGTTCCGGTTTTGTGTTTTTAGATTTTAATTCTGCAATTTTTTTAGCAGAAGATGCAAAAATCATTTTTGGAAGAATAAAGCCTATTAGAGCAATAGGGATTAACGTTGAGGCAAGAAATTTTGTTCCGAGCATTGTCCTGTAAATATTTTGAGCTTTTGTGCCGCGAAGTTTCTTTAAATCCTCAACAGCTTCCGGTGCGATTTTTTCAAATTTTTTAATATTATATTCTAACCCTTGTGAATCTTCTTCTTTTAATAATTTCAGGTTAATATCAGGATTAAATCCGTTTCGTTTTATAAAAGCATTTGCAATTTTATCTACCAGAGGGATTGCGCCAAGCCAGATTGCCGAACCTATATATTCATCAAGAAAACGTTCTCTGGTTGCGAGTTTTTGTATTTCTTTATCATTTTGATTTTCCTTATAAGTCAAATAAACCTTTGTCGGAACTTCTATTCCGCAATCTCTGACCAAAAGGGGGTATATGCTGCTGTTGTTGCCTACTGCTGAAATTATACTTGTAATTGACATTTTTCTATTCTCCAATTCTTTTAATCTGTAATGACTTTTCACGCGGGGTTCCTGAAAAGACCGTTAAAAGAATTGAACCTTATAAATTTAAAAATCGCGCATCATCAATTCTACAGCCTTTTCAGGTTGATATGATGATGTAAATGCAATTTTAAGGTTAATATGTTTTTCATTCTGTTACTATGTTAGCAGAAAAATTTTAAAATTCAACCTTATAGAAGTAAATCTTTATACATTTCTAAAAATTCCAGGTACGCTTTTCGAGCAAAATTAATAGAGCGTTTTTCGTCAAAATCAATGTAGATTTTTAGTGCATTTTCGTTTGTTCGCTTTAGTCCTGCTTTTTCTCCGGAAATTAGTGTTTTTTGAATAATTTCATAAGAAGCTTGGGTGAAATTTTCGCGATCAGAGTTACTCAGTTTGTTTGCTGCTAATGTATGTGAAAACGGGTCAAGCATCAGATTTATCATACTGTCCATTCCGTTGTAGGTCTCTGGAGAATCATAGCCTTTGTGTTTGTACCAGAGGTCAATAATCCCGAATTTTTGGTTATCTGCATCTACTATTAAATTGTTCGGATTAATTATGTCAATTTCAGATTTAGTATATTGATTAAGTTTATTTATGTTTTGAGCGAGTTCTTCAAAGCTTGATAGCGGGTATTGTGAAATTGTTTTGATTTTATTGAAGATAATTTTTGCATCGTGGTGTGTTAAATCTTCACCGTTTTGAATTTGTCTGATTTTAAATGCCCAATCCGGAAGCGAATGGCTTTCTCCTTGAACTTTTTTGTTTATAAAAAATCCATGTCCGTTGCTTGCTATATACTGACCAAAATTTGGAGCAAGTGTGTTTTGGTATGCTTCAGTTATAGGGTTTTGAATAAAACTTTGGGGCGTAAAATATTTTCTTTCTATTCTGATTATATAATCTGATATTTGCGGAATTTCGTATGCATCTGCACAAAATCCGCTGCCTATACGGTTTTTAGGGTCTGATATTGTTGAGAAAATTACATTTTTGATGGATTTGTTTTTGTAGACTTGTTTCATAGATATCAGAAAATCTTTGTAGTTTAAAGTCTTTCCAAAGCTGATATTTTCACCGTAATATAATGCCCTTTCAGGTTTATATTCTGAAGGAGTTTGTATATTTGTTTTTTTGTGAGGAGTATTCTTATTTGTGTATGATG
>USHE01000155.1 GCA_900554385.1 uncultured bacterium
AAGACGTATCTAAGGAATATTTTCAGGCTTTGGTTCGAGTTTATAAAAGAGTTAACAAAAGCGAAATTGAAAAGTACGAGAAATACTAAACTACTTTTTACGGTTGATTTTTTGCTAAAATGTTATAATTTTATTTGAAATTTGGGCATTAATAATGTATTATAAACGGGTTAATAAAGAATAAGAGGTTAGAGAAAATGAAATTACACATGCAAATCCTGATAGCATTAGGACTCGGTATAAAGCGAAACTGGCATATCTTTTTTGGTATAATTGCCGGTATTATAGTAGGAATATTTCTACATGCGCATTCCTTTCCTTTTGTTCACACCGTATTAACTTTTATTGGTCAAATATTTATAAGATTAATCCAAATGGTGGTTATACCGCTTGTTGTGTCAGCGATTGTAATTGGTATTACAAGTGTGGGTGATAATAAACAACTGGGAAAATTTGGTTCAAAAATGGTGTTGTATTACGGGATAATCACTGTTGCGGCAGTCGCAATCGGTGCTATTCTTGCATTAGTGTTTAAGCCCGGACTAGGTGCAGCTCCGTATATTGCTGAAAATACTGCGGTAGAAGTTCAGAATTCTGTCGCAACGGCAATGGCTCAGCAACAGGGCAATATTTTGAACATTTTCCTTGGCTTTATTCCTAATAATCCTCTAAATGCATTGGCAAACGGCAATATGGTTGCAATAATCGTTTTTGTATTATTGTTTGCTATTGCGCTTGCAAAAGTCGGAGAGGTAAATAGACCGATTGTTTCTTTCTTTGAATCTGTTTTTGCGGCTACAATGAAAATTACCGATTGGATTATGTTTCTTGCCGCACCGGGTGTTTTTGCATTAACCGCATCTGCAGTTTCAAGTTTCGGTGTAGATATATTTATGAGTATTTCAAAATACTTGGGAGTGCTGGCTGTAGGATTTTTGCTTCAATTATTCGTGGTATATCCTTTATTCTTAAAATTTTTCTCAAAGGTAAATATTGGAATTTTATATTCAGCAATTGCAGAGGCTATGATGGTCGCTTTTGGTACAGCAAGTTCTTCGGCTACCTTGCCATTGACGATTGCCTGCTGTGAAAAACGCGGAATTTCTCATAAAATCTCAAGCTTTGTATTGCCGTTAGGTGCAACTTTAAATATGGACGGAACAGCGTTACTTCAGGTTGTTGCAGTAATATTTCTTGCTCAGGCTTATGGGGTTGCTTTAACTCCGTTCTTGATAATTCAAATTGCACTGTTAGCGATTATTGCATCCTCTACTTGTGCTGGTATCCCCGGAGCGGGTTTGATTACAATAGCGTTAATTCTTAACGGAATGGGTTTAAGTCCTGAACAGCTTGTTGCAGGTTTTGCGTTCTTATTTACAATAGAAAGGGTAACCGATATGATGAGAACCCTTGTAAACGTTACCTCCGATGCTGTTGTTGTTGCGGCTATCGCAGATAATGAAAACGAAATTAATTACGACTTGCTGAATAACCCTAAAGCATATGAAGATATTGCGTAAATGGATTAAAATAATAAAATAAAAAAGTCAGGCATTGCCTGACTTTTTTCGTGTTAATATAATTGTATGCAAAATAAGACGGACGAAATAGCAGGAAAATTTTTAGGGAAAAAGGTAAGCGGGTGCGATGAGTATAATCCGGATTTGCTTGTAGCCGTTCCTCGTGCTGAAAACCGTGAAAGATATGGCATTAAAACCTCTAAGCTTCCGTTTTGTGGTTGGGATGTCTGGCATGCTTATGAATTTTCCGCTATGACAAAAAATGGCTTGCCTGTTACAAAAGTCCTTAAATTGCGTTATAGATCCGATAATGATTTTCTCGTTGAGTCAAAATCCTTGAAGCTTTATCTCAATTCTTTTAATATGTCGAGGTTTGGAAAATCTACTGACGAATGTTTGCAAATATGTAAAGAGCTTATTGAAAAAGATTTAAGCTGCAAACTCCAAACTGAAGTTGAAGTTGAGTTTTTAAATTTAAATAGGGTGGAGATTTTTAGTGATTTTGTAAATGTTATGGATTTTGTGGAAGAAAGTTCTCTGACAATTGATAATTTTAAAGAGTCTCCGGAATTATTAGAAGTCGAAGAAAGTTCTCTGACAAGGGAATATTTCTTAAAGTTTGAGTCTTTACGTTCAAATTGCAGGGTTACACATCAGCCTGATTTCGGGGACGCTTTTATCTATTACAAGTCCGACAAGCATATTAAAGAAGATTCTCTTGTTAAATACCTCTGTTCTTTTCGTTCGGAATATCATTTTCATGAGGAGTGCTGCGAGATGATTTTTAAACGCCTGTATGATTTATTGGGTAAAAATTCAGAACTTTTTGTGTGCGCTTTATATACTCGCAGAGGAGGAATCGATATTTGTCCTGTTCGCTGGAGTAAAAACTGTTCGATTAACCCGGCAGATAGTTTAATTGATTTGTGTAAATTTGCAAGATGCGGGATTAAACAATGAACAATAAAGTCACAGGGAATGCAGGAGAGGATTTGGCTTGCAGATATCTTATAAGAAACGGCTACGAAATTTTGGAGCGGAATAAGCATTATTCAAGATTTTGCGAAATTGATATTGTAGCCAAGTATAAAAATACTGTTATTTTTGTTGAGGTAAAGACAAGGAAAACAAATTCTTTCGGAACTCCAATGGAGGCTATTACACGCAGTAAGTACGAAAATATTTTTAAAGGCGTGCAATTCTATCTTGCAGAAAATAAGGTTAAAAATTACCGCATTGATGTAATTGGGATTACGTTGAAACCTGAATTAAAAATCGATCATTTGAAAAATATTAGTTTTTAATCGTCCCGTTGTCGATTTTATAAATTTTTACATCCTTTAAAAATTCATCTTCAAATAAAACAGTATCTACCGAGGTTATAATGGTTTGCGTTCCGTCATTTATAGATTTTAAAAGATAATTTTGACGGATGTCGTCAAGTTCGGCAAGAACATCATCAAGCAGCAGAACAGGTTCATCCCCTGTTTTGTCCGTTATTATATCAAGCTCGGAAAGCTTGAGTGCAAGGACTATGGTTCTTTGCTGACCTTGAGAGGCATATTTTGTGGCTTCGTTTTCATTTATAAAAAATATAATATCGTCCCTGTGCGGTCCGACACACGCCTGACATCGCCGAATTTCCTCTATTCGTCTTTCTTCAAGTGATTCTTTGAATTTTGTGACTATTTCGTCAAGCTCGGTTTCGTTGTTTAAAAACGAACAATCGTAATTGATTGTTAAATGTTCTGTTTCACTTATTATTCTGTGTTTTTCTTTTGCAATTTTTTCGATTTCTTTTAAGAATTTTTTGCGAAGGAAAATTATGTTACTGCCCGTAATTGCCAGTTGTTCGTTGTAAACTTCTAGAAGTGTTTCGTCAAATGTGTTTCCTTTGGCTAAATCTTTAAGAAAATTGTTTTTTTGAATTCTGATTTTGTCGTATTTTGAAAGTCTGTCATCATAAGCAGGATAAATTTGCGAAATGGCTCTGTCCAGCCAATCCCTTCTGTCAGAGGGGTTTCCTCGCAAAAGAAGGAGGTCTGTTGTCGAGAATAGAACGGTTTTTAATACCGATTTAAAATCTTTAGGGCGTGATTTTACTTTGTTAATCCTTAATTCACGAGTTTTTTCCTT
>USHE01000156.1 GCA_900554385.1 uncultured bacterium
CACCTGTTTTATAGGCTTGGTCAATTATATTTAAAAGCCATTTAGTATTGCTTTCTTTTGCCTTTAATACTTCATCTATGTTGTCTTTAACTATTTTTCCGTCTTTATCAAGCTCATACTCATATTTGTATGTAGTGAAGCCGCGTTTTAAACGAGAAAGAATGTTTGGGAAACCTTTCTTATGAAAACCTGCTTTAGGGTTGTCCAACTGTAAATTCGCAGGTGTACTTCCGTTTGTAATATCGTGGGTTTCAATTTCCGCGAGTTTATTTGTCATACCCAGTGCAATATCAGGAGTGTCAGGGTTTTTCATTTCTTTCCCGTAATTCATTGATACAGTTCCGGCAGTAAAGTTTTTCCCGTTAGTTTTTACTCCGGCAACAGGTGTCATCGTTATATTATATGTTCCAAAATCATCCATGAAGTTTTTAAAATACGGATCAAAGATTTCTCTTGCAAATTTAGCTTCGGCACTCAATGGTTTCCCATCTTGCGGTGCGAATTTTGACCAGTTTTTTTCTATATATTTTAACTCTTTTATTTGCGGATGGTGTTTTAGAGTTTCGACATCCTGTTCATTTGCGACAAGTCTGAAAAATTCAAACGGGTTATTCATCCATCCCTGGTAATCTCTGCCCGGGTTGTGGAATGAGCCGTGAGCTTTTATTCCGCCGTTAAAGTACTCATCACCTTCTGCGGATTTATTGGCAATGTGGTGCATTGCAAAAAACGCAGGTCTGTCGTGAAGCCAAACGTTTGCCGGGTTGAAGTTCCCGTGTTCAGCTGTATTTAATTGCGGTAAACCTTCCACGAAAGCACGGTTATTGTCTGAATAAAATACGTTAGTGCTGACATGTTTTATTCCATCAGGGCTGCCTTCTGTCCCGTATGTGCCGTACGTTCCGTATGTACCATAAGTACCATAAGCACCGTATGCGCCTCCGCCTTTGTTGTTTATTCCATAAGCGTTTTCAAATTTTGCCAAATCTTCCGTGTGAATGAAGTAGACGGTATTTCTTTCCGGAACCGCTTCAGCTGCGGTTTTTCTTATTTTTGCTAGTTCCTGTTTGTATTCATCTGTTTCAAGTTTTTCTTTAAATTCTTTGTCAATTTGTTCGGCAAGAGGTTTTAGTGCTTCCTCAATTTTTGCATTATAATATTCTTCAATTTTTGCAATTTTAGGGTTTGGCTCAAAAGAATACGGATCTTTTTTAAAGCTTGCGTCATCAGCTTCATTTAATTCTTTTAGCTGTTGTTCGTAGTGGTATGTTTGTTCAATTTCTTCTTTTAACTTTTTAAGGTGAGGTTCAATAATTTTATCTCTGGTTTTTGCCTCAAGTTTCTTTTCCGCTGCAGTTACAGGGTCTGAAATTTCATCTGTTTTGAAAAATCGGTAGGTTATTTCTTTAAGTTCGTCAACAGCAGTATCGGAGGCGCGCTTAAAAGAACCTGACACGTGAGCGTCTTTTAACACAACAAATTCAGATTTTCCATTTGTGTCTGGGGCAATTTGAATTACATATTCCAAATCTTCTGCTTTTTTGCCTAATCTTTTTGCTACATCTTCAAGGCTTTCATTTTGTTTTGCCTGGTGAAATTTATTTTGTTCAAGCTTTCTTTCCGTGATTCGCCCGTTTGCATCTCTAGTTACTTCTGCTACAACAACCCCTCCTTCGCTGTTCCCGTAAGAGTGGTAAGGTGAAGCATCTCTGACATCCGCTTTTTCTTTTAATCTCCAGTTGTTTGGACCCTCTTGTGCTACAACACCAAGTCCGCCGTGGTTATATGCATTTAATCCGTAACGTTTATTTTCAGGGGCATAAGAAATAAATTGATTAATATTTTTATCAGCACCTGTAAAAGTTAAGCTTACAAATGATACCCCCCCCCTCCGGGCAAGACTGTCAATATAAGCTGGTGCTACGTAATTTAGTGCATTTGCCGGTTTGTCATTTACCGAATTTTGACTGTAATTTGTTTGATTGTTAATATACTCTCTTTTTAAATTTCCCGCATAAATTTGCGGCAGTACCGATGTGATACGCATTTAATACCCCTTTATTTATCTAACCATGCTGCAGAAAGAATTATCTTCTGCTACTATAGTAAAATGCTGACATGAAATTTTTCAACAGTTATATGCTAAAATGTGAAGAAATATTAAGTAAAGTTTTTTCAATAATTAAAGTTTTTTATGTGCTTTTAAAGTAAAATAGGCTTAAGCACTGCGTATTTGTCTTTGCAGTGCATGTGAAGTAAGTAGTGACATAAAGGATAATTATGGATAGACTTTTTGGAATTTTGGGTATTGTTTTAATATTTTTGATATGTTTTTTGATGTCTAATAATAAAAAACATATTAATTATAAAACAGTAGGAATGGGTTTTTTCTTACAGGTTGCGCTTGCTGTATTTATATTCAAGGTTCCGTTAGGCAGGGCGTTGTTTATGAACGTCGGAATGTTTATCCAAAAAATACTTGATTTTGCAAAAGAGGGCGGGCCGTTTGTATTTGGACCGCTGATTGATAGTGAAAAATTAAATCTCGTTTGGGGGTTAGGGGCGAATGTTTTTGCCTTGCAGTTAATTTGTTCGCTTATATTCATGATGATTCTTGTGAATATACTCTATTATTACGGGATTATGCAGAGAGTTGTTCCTTTGCTTGGTAAGGCAATGAACAAGCTTATGTCTGTCAGCGGGGCAGAGGCATTATCTAACGTGGCAAGTGCATTTGTAGGTCAAATTGCCGCGCAAATTATGATAAGACCTTATCTTGCTAAACTTACCCGTTCAGAACTGCTTGCTTCTATGGCGGGCAGCATGGCGTGTATTTCAATGGCTACTATGCCGATTTATATAGGAATGGGAATTCCTGCACATTACCTCTTGGCATCCTCTTTTATGGCTGCTCCGGGGGCTTTGGTTATCTCTAAAATTATGTATCCTGAAACTCATGTTCCTGAAACAAGTGAAGATTTTAAAATTACGTACAGCAAGAGAAGAAAACCTTATATCAACGTGTTTGATGCAATTTCTGCAGGCGCATCCGAGGGGATGAAGGTTGCGATTAATGTTGTTGCAATGATTTTGGCATTAGTTGCGCTTGTTGCTATGATTGATTGGTTTTTAAAAGGTTTTGGAATTTTGTTTGTTAAATATTTGCATATAAATTTCGCATCATTTGATATGACGCAGTTATCTTTGAGATTGATTTTGGGTAAAATTTTTGCTGTGTTTGCGTATTTTATGGGTGTTCCGCTTCATGAAGCAACAACAGTCGGAAGTCTTATGGGAACGAAACTCGTATTGAATGAGATGGTTGCTTATGTTGATTTAACAAATCTTCCTAACGCTTTATCAGAAAAAAGTTATTTGATTACCTGCTTTGCTTTGTGTAGTTTTGGTAATTTCGGCTCTATTGCAATTCAATTGGGCGGTATTGGCGAACTTGCTCCAAACCAGCGTAAAAATTTGGCAAGATTAGGAGTAAGGGCTTTAATCGCAGGTACTTTAACCTGTTACATGTCTGCCGCTATCGTCGGAGTTTTT
>USHE01000157.1 GCA_900554385.1 uncultured bacterium
TACCGTATCTTTATGTGTTATCTTTTAATAAGGATTACCGGTGTCTGATTTTGAGTAATCCTTCATTCGCTCGGTATTATTATTGCTTTCCAACCCTTGCAAGAGAGTTCTATCCATAACTTGGATATATGTAGGACTTTTTGGATCATATTTATTTCCCTGCTCACCTTTTCCGTTCCAAATCGGAGCTTTTTTCCAGGTTATTTTTCCTGATGGCTGCTGGGTAAACAGGTATGGGGAATTAATAACTTTATGTGTCAGTATAGATTTATTTTTGCCAACAACACCTAAGCCAAAAGGTGCTAAATCCAAATCAGCTCTAAACCAATGATAAGCATAAGACTTTTTGCCCCATCTTAACATGTGCTGGAAATGAATACCTTCAAGCCCCTCGTTACATAATGCTGCGTCAGAAACAAGGTTTTTATCACGAACGAACAATTTTTTCTGCAAAGAAGCATAATTATCTATATTTCCCAAAGATTGAGCAATCTGGAAGAAATTTTTTCCCCAATAAGAGTGAGGAGTTAAACTATCGTCAGTTGCAAATGGGGTTAAAAATATTTTTGAATACTGGTCTAATGCGCCGCTTTCCAAATCATGTTCAATACCAGCCAAAGAACCGCCGACTTTATTTGAAAAATGTTTTGTTCTCTTAACTGCATCAGCATACTTCACGTTAGGAACAATATTTCCGTCCTTGTCATACGCATACATTGCATTATAAGAATCAGGAATTGCGAGCATGCCGGCACCGCCTCTTGTACCTCTTGTACGACCTGATGTCACTACATTAAAGATTAAATGAGGCTTATGACCGTTATCTGTAAAATCAATAATATCACCGGCATCAACATCATACTTCAAAGTTTTATCAGGATTATTCTTTTCTGTAAGTCTGTAATGATAACCGAACGGAGTATCAGCATTTAAGTTATATTCTTCAGGCAGACTAATCCTGTTTGGTCCGCACTGCATTTTGATAGATGTAGTATTCTTATCAAAATTTTTGATAGCACGTTTATTCTTATAATTACCGTTGCCGTCATCTTCCAGCGCACACAGTTCTAAATAGCAATCATACTTGCGGTCATCAAATGTATAGTTAAATTCATACATATTGTAACCCAAATCCGATTTTACCGGTTTATATCCTTTAAATGCAATACCATTTGCGGCATGATTTTTTTCTAAACTTACTTTCACAAACACTCCTTACTTCTGTCGATATAAAAAATGTGAATTCTAAAGTTTGCCATACGAAACCATTATATTAAGAAATTTTTACATAAAAATAATATTTTTGAAAGAAAACATTACAATTTGTTGCTATTATTTTTTTAATTTTTATAATTTTGTTATTAACAGTCTGTATACTTTATACAGAAAATAAAATAAAGGAGAAATTTAATGGTAATGACTGAAATTAAATGTGACATTAAAGACATTAACCTTGCCGACCAAGGCAAAAATCAAATTGAATGGGCTTTAAAAGATATGCCTGTCTTAAAAGAGATTGAACAAAGATTTATAAAAGAACAACCTTTTAAAGGGTTAAAGTTATCAGCTTGTGTTCACGTAACAAAAGAAACTGCAGCACTCTGTACCGTAATGAAAGCCGGCGGCGCAGACGCAGTTTTAGTTGCATCAAACCCTCTGTCAACTCAGGATGACGTAGCGGCAGCACTTGTAAAACACTGGGGAATTCCTGTTTTCGGATACGCAGGAGAAAGCGTTGAAACATACAGAGAACACGTAAAAGTTGCGCTTGACCATAACCCGAATATCATAATCGATGACGGTTGTGACATTGTTTCCACAATATATGCAGAGCGTCCTGAATTAGCTGAAAAAATTATCGGTTCTACAGAAGAAACAACAACCGGTATAATTAGACTTCAAGCACTTGAAGCTCAAGGAATTATGAAAGCTCCTGCCGTTGGAGTTAATACAAGCTTGACAAAACACCTTTATGACAACCGCTATGGAACCGGTCAGAGTTCTTTGGACGGCGTAATGAGAGCTGCAAACATTCTTTTCTCAGGAAAAACCGTTGTAGTATCAGGTTACGGCTGGTGCGGGAAAGGTATTGCGCTTCGTGCTAAAGGTATGGGCGCAAACGTAATCGTATGTGAAGTTGACCCGCTTAAAGCACTTGAAGCCGCAATGGAAGGTTACAGAGTAATGCCTATAGCTCAAGCTGCAAAAGAAGGAGATATTTTCTTAACAGTTACCGGCGACAAACACGTTATTGACGTTGAACATCTTCTTGAGATGAAAGACGGTGCCTTTGTCGGAAACGTAGGACACTTTGACCACGAAGTTAATGTAAACGGCTTAAAGAAATACACAACTAAAATCAAACAAATCAGACCAACTCTTGAAGAATATAAGCTTAATAACGGCAAATCAGTTTACGTTCTTGCAGAAGGCAGACTTGTAAACCTCGTTTGTGCAGAAGGTCACCCTGCAAGCGTAATGGATATGTCCTTCGCAAATCAGGCTTTAGGTATTGAATTTCTCGTTAAAAATTACGGCAAACTTGAAAACAAATTATACACACTTCCTCACGAAGTTGACGTAAAAATTGCTGAATTAAAACTCAAATCGATGGGAATTGAAATCGATACATTGACTGCGGAACAGGAAGAATACCTGAACAGCTGGAAAATCGATTAAACAACTGATTTCTATAGCTAAAAAAGCCCTTTAAAGGGCTTTTTTAGTCTTCCATTGATTCACCTTCTTTATATTCTTTGTAAATCAACTTATCTTTACCTGATAAAATACTTTTAAAGCTTTCACTGCCTGTCCAACTTTGATACGAAGGAGATACCTTGTCTTTGTATATCATAATACTATAAACATCCTCACCGTACCTGTTAGGACGCTTAGTGCCGTTGACGTCCATAACAATAGTCCCGCAAAGAGTGACATAGTTTGTACGAACTTGTTCATTTCCATTTTCATCTAAAATAGGTCTTCCATATTCATCCTTTACAGTATAAGATTCTTCAGCATAGCAGTTTTCATTATTTCTCTGAGTTATATATAAAATCGCACCATTATTGAGGATGATTGCCGGTAGCCAATTTTTAGCAGTCCAAGTGGTACCTTTTCCGTCATTACCTGAATAAAAATGTGAATACTTTACGTCATAATAATATTGTGAACAGCCTTTGCTTGAAGACCTTTCACAAAACTTTGCACCGTTAAAGTATTTTAAAAAGTTTTTGGCGGTTTGTTGGGCAGTGTTTGAAGGATCAAATAGTACAGAAATATCTCCGATAACGCCAAAATCCGACTGAGCTTTCATGATAGCATTATTCACATCTGAATAAACTTTTTTAACCCCTGTTATAAGCTCTCGTTCCTTATACTTTTGAACAAGCGACGGTAACGTCATTGACGCGACTACACCGATTATTCCGAGGGTTATTAGAACTTCCGCTAAAGTGAAAGCTGATTTTAGCCTTCCTTTCCTCTCCCCTTGCGGGAGAGGATGTCGCAAAGCGACAGGTGAGGGG
>USHE01000158.1 GCA_900554385.1 uncultured bacterium
TAAATTCAGAATTTTTAAACTTATTCAAAAATTCCTGTCCGATTTTTTTTGCGTTACGATAATCACTCTTTCTAATAGTTTCTAAAAATATTTGAGAAAGGGCATCATCAACATACTTACTATCCGGAAATTTTAAATAAAAATCTTTAAAACATTTGGATTTGTATTGAGAATCAGTATAAGAACATTTTAAATCCCAAATATAATCTTTACCTTTTGAATTAGCGATATAAAATAATCTGGTTGCGCCCTGATAATTCGTCGGTGAAATTTGCAAATAGGTATCGACAGCCGCCTCAATATCTTCTACATCAATATATTGAGCATGATGCATTAATCCCCATTCCGTAAGATACTTTACACGAGGAATATTAATGAGTGCATAAGAAATTTGAACATCGACCGCCCAGCTTTCCTTTAAATTAACCTTATTTAAAAGCTCCTGCGCCTTTTCGTTTTCTCCAAGAAGAATACAAGACTTTGCCATCATTAGATAATCATCTGAGGAAATTGTTTTGTCTAAACTTAACCAGTCATTAATTACAAGAAGTGCAAGCCTTCCAGATGGAGCTTTCTTCAAATAATGTCTAAAAAAATTTTCTGCATCATCTTTTTTTGACAGCGGGAAAATCTTATTTTCACCTTCTGTATAATATTTCATTAACAAAAGCCCAAGATAATATTCTGCGGCAATAGCATAATCACTATGCGGTGCAGACTCCAAAATTTCTTTAAAATATTTTTCCGCAAGATTAGGATTAGTATTTACAAGACTTTGTGCAGCGAGATACTTCGCCTTAAGACTCAATTTATTTGACGGATATATTGAAAACAGCATCTTATATTTTTTGACAGCAGTATCATAATCCTCTAACTTATCCGCACATTCGCCCTGATGATAAAGAGCAATCGGTTTTAAATTAGATAAAAAACTTATTCTGGAAAAAAGATAATACGCATTAGAATAATCTTTATCATGCATGTCAGAAAGCGCATCCGCAAATATATGCCTTGATTTTGACGGCGTTTGATGCAGGAATAGTCCGGCACAAACAACTCCCGCCGCTAAAACAGCTAATACACAACATCCAGCAAGTGTCTTTTTCTCAAATGTAATCATATTATAAGATATTAGCAGAAATTTTATATAAATAAAAGTTTTTCAAAAAAAGTTACAATAGAATACTTAAAATTATTTTTATAATATAATAATATATATATTGTTAAAAAGAGGAGCAAATATGTACGGAATTATTCTTGCAGGAGGATCGGGAAGCCGATTATGGCCGTTGTCAAGGGAGCTTTATCCAAAGCAGCTTTTAAATATTATATCAGACAAAAGTCTTCTTCAAAGTACTTTTGAAAGACTTACCCATTGCATGGATAAATCTAACATATTAAGCATAACAAATACTAAACACGCATCTAACGTAAAAATGCAAATACAAGAATTAACAGAAAATCCGATTGTATTATCAGAACCTGTTGCAAAAAACACAGCTCCGGCAATAGCTCTTGCTGCTAAGTATATCTTACAAAAAACTAATGAAGACCCTATTATACTTGTTGTTCCGTCTGATCACCTTATTAAAGATAATGAAAAGTTCCTAGCTACAGTTAAAAAAGGAGAAAAACTGGCACAAGAGGGCTATATCGTTACTTTTGGAATTCAACCGGATTACCCGGAAACTGGCTACGGATACATAAACACCCTAAAACCGCTTGAAGTGGGGTATAAAGTTAAAGAATTTGTGGAAAAGCCTGATATTGAAACAGCAAAAAGCTACCTGAAAGCAGGGACATACTACTGGAACAGCGGAATTTTCATGTTCAAGGCTTCTGTTATGATGAAAGAATTTGCAAAACTTGCACCTGAAATTGCAAAAATTACAAACAGTGTTGATTTCATAAATTCAAAAGATATTCCGTTTATTGAATTTGACAAAATGCCTTCAATTTCAATTGACTATGCAATAATGGAAAAATCCGAAAAAATTGCACTATTGAAACTGGAAAGCGACTGGAACGACTTAGGATCGTGGAAATCAATTTACGATGTAAGCAACAAAGACGAAAACAATAACGTGTTTGTAGGACATGTTATTGACGAAGGTTCAAAAAATTCTTTTGTCTACGCTTCATCAAAACTTGTGACCACAATCGGGCTTGAAGATACCATAATTATTGAAACCGAAGATGCTATTCTTGCGTGTAAAAAAGATAAAACACAAGATGTAAAACGCATTTACGAAACACTAAAAAAACAAAATGATGATACACATTTAGTTCATAAAACTGTTTACCGACCTTGGGGATTTTATACGGTAATAGCACAGGGCAACGGTTTCCAATCCAAAATATTGCATGTAAATCCTGGTCAGAAATTATCAATTCAATCCCATAATCACAGAAGCGAACACTGGGTTGTCCTAAACGGCACGGCAAAAGTTGTATTGGAAGGAAAAGAACTTATACTATCTCCGGGACACAGTGTCGACATTCCGGTTAAAGCAATTCATTCACTCCAAAATCCTTATGAAGAAGATGTGGAAGTAATTGAAGTACAAAAAGGGGATATTCTGCTTGAGGACGATATTATTCGTTATGAGGATATGTACGGCAGAGTTTAAAAACTTCTGCCAATTCTCCGTAGTAACCATTCTCCAGCAAGCTGAAGAATTTTTCAGCAGTGTAAGGGGCAAGCGCACAAACCCATTCTTTATCCAGATAAATTCCTTCTGCGAACCTTGCAAAAAGCTCGCACGGTTTTTTGTAATATTTTTTCAGCTTATTAATTCTTGCAGAAATTCTTGCCTGCTTTTTTTGAGCTGAACGCAATTTCAAATAGAATGCAAAGGCTTTAGGCATATCAGGGAAATCATTCTCGACATTTGCAACAGAAAACACTTCTTCTTTTTTCCTAAAAAATCCGCCTGTGAGCAATTTTACTCTGTCATACTTTAAAAGATACCGAGCCTTAGATTTTTTAATATATTTTTCAAACTCTTTAAACTTTTTTGACCGCTGAAATTTCGGATAAACATTTTTGATTTCAGCCTCGTAATTCTTAATAATACTTTTAATTCTGTCTTTATGTTCATAAAGTTTTACACAAAGAGAATTTTCATCAACAAAGTTTGTAACTTTAAAAAGCTCATCCTCAAACAATGGATTATCTTCTCCGAACAGAGAAACGAAAGACCCGCCTGTTTTATTCATATCAGGCTCAATTTGATAATGAATATAGTGAGCAAATTCATGAATTAATGTGGGAACAAGTCTGTGCTGTGGAATATTTTTAGAAATATCAATACGATTTTTAAGGAAAAAGCCGAGATTTCCACGCGCCTTAGTCGTGGTATGCACTTCAATCCCCAAACTTCTAAAATACTTAATCAGCTCTTTCGCTTCCATAATAAAAGTATAACATAAGAAAACCTACCGGTTAAAATTTGGTATATATACATAAAACTTGCGGGGGTCTTTTTTATATGGTATAATAAGAAAAAAAGGAGGCTCTATGC
>USHE01000159.1 GCA_900554385.1 uncultured bacterium
AACATCCTTACTAAAAGATAATGACATTAAATCAGGAGTTTTGTCACTTGACGCCTCTGTTAAAGGAAAATTAAAAGAAGCAACTCCAAAAGTTAACTTAAGTATAGATAACCTGAATATACATAACAAACCGTCAACGACATCCGTAAAACTTTCTGACGCAAAATTAAATATATCGTCAGACGGAAAAACTTTCAAAGGAATTGTTGACGTGAACTCGGTTAATATTATTAATCCAATGGCAACACTTGCCCTTCCTAAAGCAAAAGTAACGCTTAATGAAAAAGATGTTCTTATTGATAACACATATTTGACATTTAATAATTCAAAAGTAGATATTTCTGGAAAAATCAAAGACTATACAAGCAAAAAACCAACTATTGACATCAATGCGAAAGGCGGACTGCTTGCCTCTGACATCCGCTCAATGATACCTGCAGATTTGAGGAAAGATATTTTATCAAAAGGTACACTTCCGCTTTACGTAAAAATAACAGGAGATGCTAAAACTCAAAATATTACACTACAGCTCCTTGCAACTCCGTCAAATTACCTGCAAATAACAAATGTTAATCAGTTACAAGGTAAAAGTACTCTGATTAATTCAAATATAAAAATTTCAAACGACACCCTAAAACTTTATGATACAGGAGTCTTTGCAGTAAATGGATTGTCATCATTACCGGCAAGCGCATTCTCCGGGAACATACTTTCTGTAACAGGCTCTGTTGAAAGCCTCTCATCAAAACAAATCCTTAACGGAATTACAATAAAAACAGCGTCAGCCATAACTGCCGGAATTCCGGGATTTAAAAATTCAAGCGTAACTGCTGCGGCAAATATAACACTTAACGGAAATGCACTAAATCCAAAAATTAGCGGAAATGTAAATATTCCAACAATCAGCATTCCGACTATAAAAACGACACTAAAAAATACAACGGTCGACCTGGGTGCAAACGCAATTACAGTAAATACACCGTCAATAAATATTGACAATTCGGTTATGAATGCAAAAACGATTATAAATCCTAACTTCAATAACGGAATTATAATAAATAATGTTACATACCACGCGGTACTTTTAGATACTGATACCTTAATTAAAGCAATGGAAGGCATGCCGGCACAATCACCAACATCAGCATCGGTATCTGCCAAAACTGCCTCAGCAACACCCGCAGATTTAGGTGTTATTATAAGACACGGCAAAGGCACTGTAAACAAATTTAAATCTGGAGGAATTATCGCAACTGACTTAACTTCTGACTTTAACCTTGCAAACAATACACTTTACTTGAAAAATCTTCAAGGAAATGCATTTGACGGCAAGGTTAACGGAAATATCGCGGTAAATCTTGTTAATGGAAAAACAAATGTAGATTTTCACGGCACAAATATGAATGCAACAAAAGCCGTAGAAGGTGCAGCAGGTCTGAAAAATGCGTTATCAGGAAACCTTGGTTTTAATGCGAAGTTAAACATCAATGCATTTGCACCAAGCCAAAATGCATTGATGCAATCCCTCAAAGGCGAAATAGATTTTGCCGTTAAAAACGGAACACTTGGTAATATAGGGCGTCTTGAAAACCTGCTCTTTGCAGAAAACCTCGTATCTAACGGAGTAATTGCAGCAGCTTTAACGCCTATTACGAACATGCCTGTAGTTAAAAACACTGCAATTTTCGAATCCATAACGGGCGATATGACACTTAACAACGGTTCTGCAAATATCAAATATATAAAAACCAGCGGACCGTCAATGGCTTCATTTGTTTATGGCAAATACAATATTATAAATGCAAGTGCAAACTTAACAATTCTAGGCAGATTAGGAGCTGATGTCGTTGCAGCTCTTGGACCTGTCGGGGATTTTTCAGTTTCAAAATTAACCTCGTATATTCCAAAATTCGGAGCTTTAACAGGCAAATTACTCAGCGCGATTACTACAAACCCTAAAGGCGAACGTACTTCTGAAATACCTGCGCTTTCTACGGGAAACACGAACTACAAGGATTTCAAAGTTTCTTTCAATGGCGGTGTTGAAAGTAAAAGTTCGGTCAAATACTTTAAATGGTTATCAGTTTGCGATACTTCAGAAATTGAAGGCGGCAGCTTAAAAGAACAATACCAACAAAGTCAGGAAGAATTACGCAAACAAAGAGAAGAACGGCGCGAAGCTGTAAAACAAGATATTGAGGACGTTAAAAATGCAGCGAAACAATCTGCAGAAGATATAAAAAATCAAATTCAAAATACAAAAGACAGTATTAATGAACTAAAGAATTTATTCAAAAAACCGCAGCCTGCAGAAGAACCGGCAGTACCGGCTTCTGCGACTTAAAGAATACAAGCTAGCACCATCAGAATAAGCATACCAATCTGAACGCCTGCTGTCATATTTCTTGCAAACCCGTTCGAATCGTATTTTCCGGAAGATTTTTGAGCATTATATGCACTGGAAATTCGGTTTAGACGGGTTTGTTCATCATCGTTGTCAAACACAGTTCCAAACATATATTGTTCAACTCGTGCAAGACGATTTTCCATAGTATCATCTTTAAAATTTTGCTTCATTAACTTTTTTTCAACAGTAGAAAGCGATGCCTTTTTCGGTTCTCTATCAAACACAGAACTGCTTCCTGCGTAATCATCATTGAACATAGCATTCTGTCGCGCGTTAAATTCACTGTAGTCATAAGGATCATGCTGCATATATTTATTCATATGAAAATCACCCCCCAAAGGAACAACATCATCCTGATCGTAAAAAGCATTTGAGGATTGCGCTATCTGGTTATCCATAAACGACTGCGGCTTTAATT
Organism: uncultured bacterium; assembly: GCA_900554385.1. GTDB lineage: Bacteria > Cyanobacteriota > Vampirovibrionia > Gastranaerophilales > Gastranaerophilaceae > Scatousia. Next base: position 2,826 of record USHE01000159.1, read on the forward strand.
CAGCTTTTAAGCGTTCTGTTCTCGTATTTAAATCATCTGAATATGTTTTATTAAATGCCTTCTTTTCAAGATTAGAAAGCCTTACGGTAATATCTTCTTTTGGAAACGTCTTATTAAACACAGTTTTTTCAAGCTCATCAACGGCAGGATAGCTGACATTAGAGGCTTCTCTCGGCACCTCCTCAACCCAGGCATCCGAGGCATCGGCAAAAGTATCTTCAACAGGTTCAATCTCCTGCCCTATTAAATCTGCCGATAAATCCTTTTTCAGCTTTGCAATTCTTTGTGCCTGAGCCGCTTTTGAGGGAACTCCATAGACAGAAGTTTCAATTCTATCAAGTCGTGAACTATCACTCTCATCATTGTATTGAAACCCGAAAAGAGAATCTTCGAGTTTTCCAAGTACAGCCTTAGTAGAAGTTTGAGCGTAAACAAAAGTTCCACCTATATTGACAAATAAAGACAACGCAATTAACACAATTATTTTCTTCATATCTGGACTCCTTATGCACAGGATAAAACCCGATATGGCGAAAAACTATTGAACGTACTTGTTATTTCAGGAAACCTGATTTTTATACTAAAATAGCGGGACTAAAGTATTATATAAAAATAAAAATTTGACTTTTGTTCTATCCGACTTTCTGCACAGACGACCTTGTACTCAAAACGAAAAAATTAAAACCCCTTAAAA
>USHE01000160.1 GCA_900554385.1 uncultured bacterium
CCGGCGAGAAACTATATGATGGCTGTAGGAGTTTCGGTTCTTCTTGAACACGGCGCTCCAAGAAGAATGAATGACGACATTCTTCCTAATATGAAACTTTCTCAGGTTCAGGAAATGATAGAAGGCGAAATTGCGGAGTTAATTTTGTGCGGTCATACGCATGTTCCGTGCGGGTATCAGACATTAACAAGACAAACTATAGTAAATGTCGGAAGTGTCGGACGTCCTATGACAGGAGAACCAAAGGCGTGTTATGTAATAGTTGATTTTATCGGCGGTACTTTTGTGGTAACTCATAAAGAAATCTCTTATGACTATGAAACTGCGGCAGAATTAATGAGGGTGAGAGAATTTGACGGCTGTAACGAAATCGCAGACCAGTTGCTAATTCCGCTTATCAGACATTTGTAATTTGATTATAAATTTTGTTTGTGTTAGATTGTCTTTGAAATTTATAGAGTAAGTGTATGAATATAGATAAACAGAAACTTGTATCTTATATCAAAAAGTTAGCCGAACCGAAAGTCCTTGTTATAGGGGATATGGCACTTGATGAAATGATATACGGAGATGCCGAAAGAATTTCACGGGAAGCTCCGGTTTTGATACTTCAGCATACTTATACAAAGTTGATTTTGGGCGGAGCGTCCAATGCTGCACATAACGTGTCAACTCTCTATGGCAGAAAAGTTAGTGTAGTTGGTGTTATCGGGGATGATTATCAGGCGGGTCAGCTTTTAGAAACCTTTGAAAATGCAGGGATTAATACGGAACATCTGATTAAGGATAGCGCAAGAAAAACTACGACCAAAACCAGAATTTCCGGCTCTATTACAACCTCCATCACACAGCAGATTGTGCGTGTTGACAGGCAGACCAATGCTCCAGTATCAAGAGAAACTGAGGATAAAGTTTTGGCAGAAATTGAGAAGGCAATTCCAAAACACGATGCGATTATTTTGTCAGATTATCATATCGGAACTTTGACCGATAAAATTATTAAACGTGCAATAGAACTTGCAAATATATATGACAAAGTTAATGTGGTTGATGCTCAGAAGGATCTTGGTAAGTATAAAGATGTAACATCAATGACGCCAAATCTTCCGGATACCCAAAAATCTGTTGGTTTTGAGCTTGATACTGAAGAAGCTTTACAAAAAGCGGGTGACAAACTTTTGTACAAAACTTTTGCAAAAGCTATTCTTATTACCTGCGGTGCGGACGGTATGTTCGTGGCTGAACCTGACAAAAAATATACAAAAATTCCGGTGTTCAATAAATCGGAAGTCTTTGACGTTACAGGTGCGGGAGATACCGTGACAGCTGTTTATACCCTTGCGCTTGCTGCAGGTGCAGAACCTGCTTATGCGGCTATTATTGGTAATATTGCGGCAAGTATTGTTGTAAGACAATATGGCTGCGCGACTACCACGGTGGAGGAACTTCTTTCTGCCGTTGAAAAACTCTAAGAGGAGATTGTTATGGAAAATTTTAAATTTAAAACGGTCGATTTTATTATTCTTGCAGGAGTAATTTTGGCTCTTGTTGTAGGATTTTTTACTTACAAAAATTTTCGTCAAACTGCGTCAAAACAAATTGAGGCAACTTCTAAGATATATTTTGACGTATTTATCAGGGGGATTACATATACAGGAGATAAATTACCTGTTAAATCCGGCGATTCTACATTTATAAGTATAAGAAATGTACCTTATTCAAATCTTGATATTGTTGCGGTTAAGGCAGAAAAGAGAAAAGTTGTTTTGCCGAGAATAATGAGTTCTTCTAAGATTGATGTTAATAAACCGGTGCTTGTTGTAGATGACCCTTCTCAGGCACATGTTTACGACATACTTGTTTCGCTTACGGATACAGCAAAAATTACAAAAGACGGCGCTGTTGTAGGGGGTAATAAAATTAAAATAGGGCTTCCTATTACGTTAGAGGGAAAAGATTATAAATTTAACGGGACAGTTTCAAATTTGCAGGTAAGTGCAGATTCTGAGATTATGAATCACAGTGATGATATTCAATAGTATTTTAAATTTTACACAGAATAAATTACAATATTTATACGAAAACAGTTTGTTGCTTAAAAGCTTAGACAAGCTGATTTTCGTGTCAATATTGGCGGTAATCCTATCTTCAACAGTGCTTTCTTCTGATGGAATAGGGTTTATTGCTTTAGTTGTAATCTTTTTGACGTTCTTAAGGCTAATTACGAAAAAAGGTGAAAAGTTTGAGCCAAACGCTTTTGAAATTTGGCTGCTTGTATATTTTATGCTGGTTGTCGTTAGCCTTGCAGGGTCAACTCTATTTGCGTTGAGCCTTAAAGGCTTTATGAAAACTCTGACATATCTGGGTTTTTATTTATCGGCTGCGCATTATTTAAAAAATAATACTTCAAAAATTCCTTATACTCTTGCCGCTATTGGATTGAGTGTAAGTTTTGAAGGGGTTGTCGGGTTTATGCAGAATTTTGCTCATGTTGAAGAAATTTCAACTTGGCAGGATGTGTCGAATTTGAATCCTGAGCAGGTTATGACAAGAGTTTACGGCACTCTTAAACCGTATAATCCAAATTTGCTTGGCGGATATTTTGTGGCGGGACTTCCTGCATTGTTTGGACTGTCAGCGTATTTTGCTGTTGAAAAAAAATATAAACCGCTTGTTTTGTCTTGTCTTTTTACTTTAATCTCTGTTGTGGCACTGTTTTTAACGGGTTGCAGAGGTGCATATATAGGCTGTATGGTAATCTTTATTGGAATTTTTGCGGTTTCCGCTAAGTATTTATGGAAAAATTACAAAAATCTCTATCTGTCTTTTATTGCAGGATGTTTTGCGTTGTTTACGTCAGCGGTGCTATTTACGGCTTCTCTTAGAGCCAGAGTTTTGTCTATTTTTGCAATGCGTCACGATTCATCAAATTCTTTTAGATTTAATGTTTATCAATCATCTCTGCAAATGTTTAAAGATAATTGGCTTTTAGGTATTGGCGTTGGAAATAAAAATTTTCGTGAAATCTATGGGCTTTATATGCGTACGGGATTTGATGCTTTGAGTGCATATAATATTTTTCTTGAAACTGCTGTTGAGAGCGGAATTTTCGCATTGATAGCATTTTTAGGATTTTTAATTACTTTAATAAAAAATTGTATAAAATATATTCTAAAAGCAGATAATATAAAAAATGTTATTTTTATTTCAACTGCAGTAATTTCAATATGTGCTGTAATGGTTCACGGATTTGTAGATACAGTTTTTTTCAGACCGCAAATTCAGTTCGTATTTTGGACAATGGTGGCAATAGTTTCTTCTGTGTTATATGAAGAAAATATGTAAACGTTTTGTTACAAATTTTGATATTGTTCAAAGATTACCTTAATTAATGTCGTTACATTAAGGGAAGAATTGTAATGCGAAAGGGAACATCAGACACATGGGCTTGAGTGCATCACAAGCGAGATTACTAAGCATAACATCAAGATTGTCGGATAATGAACTGCGTTCACAGAC
>USHE01000161.1 GCA_900554385.1 uncultured bacterium
CCCCCCCCACGTAAAACCGTAGATATCTCTACGTTTCATGCCTGTTCCTCCTCTTTCAATATCCACGCTTGTATACTATTAGTTTACACTACTTTGGAGAAATTTTCAACTCAAATACTCTAACCTTTAATCATTTTATTTAAAACTAAATTACCTTTCATTGTAGGTTCATTTTTTTGAGTATTTTCCACCTTTATATTAGCAGTTTGCTGATTATTAGGTTTTACTTCGTAAGACTTAATAGAACGTTTTCCTGTCAAGCGCTGCATAAAGTTATAATATTTTTTCAATGCACCAGTAGCTTTATTTTGCTTATCTTCAATAGCCAGCAATTCATCTCTTGTGTGTTCTTTCACTGACATTCCGACAGATTTTCTTGTAAGAATTTCACTTATCGTAGTATCTGCCAGTGTAATCCAGCTCATACCCATTAAGGATGCGTGATACTGCTTGCTGAACGTGTTGTTGAACAAATCAATCAATAACATTGAATAGAACTGTCTTGAGCATTCCTGAACAAATCTTTCTTTAAATTTGGTTTCAGCACCTTCTTTATCGTTACCGTTTGATTTAAGCATAACCATATTATAGTTATCTGTCATCAAGAACCAGATTGTTGCCGCAGTTGAGGCAGTTTTTGCAAGGTTTGCCAAATCTGCATTGGATACGGATGACATTGTATCCGTGTTAAACGATTTCATTATATTATCTTCTACAAACTTTTGGAATTTTGCAGGTGAATAACCTTTTTTCGTTGCCTCGTGACCTATTTTTTCAATACTCATCGCAAGGGCTTTAATATCGCTGATTTGTCTTGAATGATCTTTCACATAATCTAAGAAATTATCTTTTGCATAACCTTTTTTAAGTGCATCAGCCCTTAGAGTTTCAATGTTTCCGGCAAAGCTTTCAAGGCTTTTCACACCTTTTAGCGGGTCTTTTTTATTCAATGCACCTTTGATAGCTTTATCTACAAGCCTGTAAGGCAATGTTATAGCGTTCCCGATAAATTTGAAAGGCGCAATTACAAAATCTACAGCAGGTTTTATTTTCTTATCTCTAAGTCCAAGACTGATAGTTCCATCAGAATTTCTTGTCATTGAAGCTACGTTTTTATATTTATCTGCTAATTCGCTGTAACCGTTATCTTCAAGAACTTTGACAATATTATCAAAAGTTTCACCTTTGATTTTGAAATCAAGTTCAGTTGTCATTTTGTAATATGTTTTTTTGAACGGTTCTGCGAGTACTTTCATCGTTTTATCAAGAGCAGGAATAAGTTTTCTTGCACCTTTGAGGGCAAAACCTGCACCAATTACGGTTGCACATGCTTTCACAATTGTATCAAAAGAAAGCAGAGGTTTTTGAGTTTCTTTTGGCTGAGCAGGTTTAACTGCGGCTCCGAACGAAGTTGTAGGTTTGATTAATCTTTCAGGCGCTTTATTCTTTTCGTTTTCAGCTCTGGCTTCTTCCGGAGTTAATCGTGTAATATGCTTACCATTTCTCAAACGTGAATATGTTTCTGTAATAAGGGTTGTTGCCCCTGTCATAAGCATAGTTCCGAATGCAGACTGATTAATATATTTATTCAAAGCACCGAAAGTTACGAGCATCAAATACGCATTCATAACCAGACGGCTCATTTCCTGACGAAATCTTGCTTTCTTTTCCTGTTTAGCCGCATTTGGATCATCATCCATCATTCTTGATAAGTTATAAGCATCAGTTGCAAGAAGCACTGCAGGCGGCAGACCTGAAACTATTCTACACAACGCACGTTCGTGCTTTGTATCATAATTACCTGTTTTCGGGTCAAACATTTTAACCGATTTTTGGAAAAGTTTTGACGAAATTTCTTCTTTTGATTTTCCGTCCAGAGAGTCGGCAGTTTCCAACAAACCTCTCAATGCACTGATTTCAGAATCTATTTTCGAACGCTGTCTTATATTTTTAAAGAAAGGTTTAGCCAAAACATTCTTTGACCAATTTTCCAGAGGTTTAATTTTACCGAGCATTTCGACTGAACCGTTCAGAATATCAAACGGTAAAATTTTGAATGGATAAATCAAACCGTCCCAGATATGATGAGGAACGGTTTTTAAATTAACACTAACATCATCGCCGGAAAAAGTAATCAATTTTTTAGCGTGTTCAGATTTCTTTAAATGGTCAACAAGAGAATTAACCATTTTACCGAGATGTTCATCCGTAATATTTGTTAATTTAGAAAGTTTATAAGTTTTTTGACCTTGCTTATATAAAACTTTGTTTAAAGTTGAAGATAGAGAAAGACCTTTAAATGATAAATTCGGTGAATTATAATTTAAAGGTCTCTCAATATCTCGAGTATTAAATTGTGACATGTGTTCCGGGGAGGATAAAGGCGCCTGATTTGGAGATAGCACGACCGGAACTTTTTGCTTTGGTCGTATATTGAATTGCGTTTTTCCTACGAGCATAGTAAATTGTCCTTCCCGATATGTATTGTTAACCAGACAGGAAAATTTGACAAGTGCATGAACACAAAAAATTTACGTAATTTAACAATTAGCTAAAAAGCCCGCCAATAAAGTCACCGGCTTTTTTAATCCAGCCTCCGCCGCCATCGCCGCCACCATTTTCACCGCCGGCAGCACCTAAAACTCCGCCTGCAAGATCTGTCAAGCCGTTTAATATACCCATTGCAGGTGAACCACCGCCTGATTGTTGTCCAGCTGCACCCTGCATTCCATTCATTTGTGCAAGCTGTGGAAGTTTTGCCATAAAAGAATTTGCCTCTTTACTTGATAATACATCATTACCATCTATATTCGCCATTGCAAAAATACTGCCGGAATCAAGCTGTAGACCGTACATATTAGCAGCATTCTGGATTTTGGTAATATTTTCAAACGAAGTATTTACCTTTGATTGCGCCAATCGTTCCTCTAATCCTTGCCTGTTCATTGCCGACCATTCACTTCTCGACATGCCGGAATTATATTGTTTATTAAAATTTTGTGTAAATTTCTCGTAATAGCCGCCGCCGCCTTGTATACCGCCCATATAAAATCCTTTTTCAATATATACTATATATATATTTAAAAACTAAATAGTAGATAAAATTGCCATGTAAATATATTATTCCCACACAAGCAGTCAGTATAACAGGATTTCAGCCAGGTTACAAAAGTTTACATTTACTTTGAAAGAGATTTTACTCTGTCAAAAGGCCAGAAAAGGAAAACCGCTCTACCTATAAACCTATCTTCGGGCAAAAGCCCCCAGTATCTTCCGTCCTGTGAGTTTCCGCGGTTATCGCCAAGCATTAGATAATGTTTAGCTGGTATTATTGCCGGTCCGCAAAACATTGCTTCCGTACAAGGAGTATAGTCGTATGGGCTTTTTATATAAGGCTCATTCAGCGGCTTATCATTAATAAATACAGTGTATTTTCCGTATTCATCAGATTGAAATGAACCATCTAGCCTAATTCATAGCAGATAACCCC
>USHE01000162.1 GCA_900554385.1 uncultured bacterium
TATAAAGCCTCATAGGATAGGATAGGATAGGATAGGTGGGCGTAGTGTAAAGTTTTTTACAGCATGTGCCGATAGTGCATATATAAGGAAAAAGGGAAATATTAAAGGGAAACAAAAATTTGGCGGGGTATTTACCTCGCCTTTTTCTTAATTTTATTAACTGTTTCCGTTTGGACTTTCGTATTCAATACCCATTTCTTTTAAAGTTCTTATAAAATTCTGGGCGCAAATTTTTTGAGCTTCCGGAGGGACAATTCTCAAGATTTCAACTGTTCTTGAAATTACAGGGTCTTTGTCATACCAGCGATTGTTGGCATTCACAGGTTTTACCATTGCATAGAACTTATCAACAGTTTCTTTAGAAACCTTTTCTTCGATTTTTTTCAAAAAGATTTCAGCCTGAGCGTGTAGTTCAGTCTGGTAGTTCTTTAATAATTCTATGACTTCCAATAATAGCGGATCGTGATCGTACCAACGCTTATAAGTAGGACTCATTATGTATTCCCTCCGTTAGGTTAATTGGAGAAGTGTCTTCCCTTCTTTCAATTTTACCACCTAACAATCTTAGCTTAGTTTCGAAATTTTCGTATCCTCTATCTATATGATGTAAGTTTTCGATTACGGAATTTCCATCTGCCATTAATGCTGCAACAACCAGAGAAGCACCTGCTCGCAAATCGCTTGCGGAGAGAGTTGCACCGGTTAATTTCTTTACGCCTTTGATTATTGCGTGGTTTCTGTCTTGATGAATGTCCGCTCCCATTCTTCTCAGTTCAGGAACTTGCATAAATCTGTTTTCGTAAAGGCTTTCAGTAATAATTCCAACACCGTATGCAGTTTAAAGAAGCGTCATTGCCATTGACTGCAAGTCTGTTGGAAATCCAGGATACGGCTGTGTTACAAAATTTATTGAATTTAATCTGTTTTTGCAGCTTACTTCCAAAGAATTTGGTTCAATAAGTTTAATATTAGCACCCATTTTAAGGAGTTTATCCGTGAAGAATGTCAAATGAGCAGGGAAAACATTTTTGATAATAGCTTTACCTTTAGTTGCGATAATAGCTGTCATGAACGTTCCTGCCTCAATTCTGTCAGGTATTGTAGTGTATTCAATAGGGTGTAAATCAGACTGTTTTACGCCGTTGATAACTATTTCCGAAGTTCCTGCACCGTTAATATCAGCACCGAGTGAATTTAAAAAGTTTGCCAAATCCACGATTTCGGGTTCTTGTGCGGCGTTTTGAATTCTGGTTGAACCTTCTGCCAAAACAGCGGCAAGCATCAAGTTTTCGGTTGCGCCTACAGATGGAATATCCAGATAAATATCAGCACCGACAAGTTTTGGAACTTTTGCATGAACGTAGCCGTTTTCGATTTTAATTTTAGCACCGAGGGCTTCCAGCCCCCTAATGTGGAAATCAACTCTGCGTTCTCCGATAGCGCACCCGCCGGGAAGTGCGACAATAGCTTCTTTACATCTTGAAACCAAAGCTCCGAGAACAATAAAAGATGCTCTCATTTTGCTAACGAGTTCGTATTTTGCAGTAACGCTTGTTAACTCGGTTGCGTCTATGGTTAACGATTTTTCTGCTTTGTTGTAACTGGTTTTTGCTCCAAGCTGTGCAATAACACTGAGCATAATTTCAACGTCTGTCAAGTCTGGAACATTGTATATTTTTGTTTCGCCTTTAGCTAACAGGGCTGCTGCCATTAATTTAAGAACTGAATTTTTTGCACCGCCGACAGAAACTTCTCCTTTTAACGGTGTTCCGCCTTTTATATAATATTTTTGGGTCAATTTTCTCTCCGGAAAGTTTATTTTATCTAATCATCTACTTACATAATAATACAACCATACAATGTAGGTGTAAATAAGTTAAATAATGTAAAGATATATTGAATGTAGTAGTGTCAACATAGAAAATAAGTACTAAAATAATTTATTATTAAGTTTATAACTTATAATTTAGGAGTTTAAACAGAATGAAAATTTTAGAAATGTTGGACGGATATATAAAGCAGCATAAATTTTTAGTTTTTGCTCAGTTAATATCTTTGACTATAGCTTTTTTTACTTTAATAACAGGCTTAATTGTTAGTGAAAATTTAATCGGTTCGCTTATATTTATTTTGCCTGTAATATTCGTTTGTCTGATATCATACATTGGCAAGCTGACATTTCCTAAATATCCTAAAGCAACAAAAATTATTACAGCGCTACTGAATTTGTTAATAATTTTTGTAGTCCAGATGTTTATATTATTGGTAGTTTTGATTATTTTTCACATGAAGCAGGCGGACAAAGTTTATGACAATCCAAAACAATACGAAAAAGCTCTAAAAAGTATAAATAGTCAGGAACGTGTTTTTCATTTTCCTGCTAAGATTCCAGAAGGAGCCTATAATATCAAACTTTCAAAATGTGCAAACTCATGGTTTGGAAGTGAAGCTATACTTGTAAAATTTAATGTAAATACAGACTATATTAATAAAGAGTTAACAAAAAACGTGTTTATATCAATTGAGGAACCCGGGAGCTATATGCATAATTTTGATGATGCAATGTTGACCGATAACGGCAGAATTGATATAGAGGGTTTTACTTTTTATGTTATCAATGACAGAGAACATGAAAACCTTCCAGGACATCATTTTTTATACCATTATGGCATAGGCGTTAACTATGGTTTGGACGAAATTATATATTATTATACTTGTCCTGATTAGGAAAATTTTTCCTATAATTATTAAAAAATAATAAATTTTCCTTGTTTATTCTCTTTGATAACTTATAATAAATAATATATTATATTGTAAGAGGTAGAGATATGTCACATAAACACGGTAATAACCCTTTTAAAAAACATCACGATGAAGAAATTGAAAATAAAGAAAATGAACAAGCCTCAGAAGATATTCAACTAGAAGAATCTGACGCGGTGGAAGGCAGTTCAAATGCTGAACTCGATAAGCTGAAAGAAGATTACGAAACCTTGAATAATCTGTATCTTCGTCATGCTGCTGATTTCGAAAACTACAGAAAAAGACAAGAAGCTGAGCGTGAAAATCTTTTGAAATTCGGGTTGGAAAATACTTTGAAAAAAATGCTTGAAGTTATTGATAATTTTGAGCGTGGGGAAAAAGCTTTAGAAAATGTCGAAGATTGTACACAGGTTAAAGAAAGTTTCAATCTTGTGCATAAACAAACTCTGGATGTTTTGACAAAGCTCGGTCTTGAAATGATTGACGCTGAAAATCAGGAGTTTGACCCTAATTTTCATGAGGCTGTTATGAGAACACCTGCGGGAGATTACCCTGAAAATACAGTTATAGCTGTGCTTCAAAAGGGTTATAAGGTCGGCGACAAGGTGCTTAGACCGGCACTCGTTAATGTTGCGGCTGCAGATTAGAAATATATTTTAGGAATACAGAAGAAAGATTTACATAATTGACGGATTAC
>USHE01000163.1 GCA_900554385.1 uncultured bacterium
AATGGAGTTATTATGGAAAGATTTATTATACTTATTGTAATAATCCTAACAACAACATCATCCGCAAATGCCTTTGGGATGAAAAGTACAATGGACAAGCTTTTAGATAGTTGGGTTGGAGAAAACATCAATACAGTAATTGATGCTTGGGGTTATCCATCGGATACAAAAACTTTTGCAGGACGAAACATCTACTCGTGGAATAGTTCAAATTCTTACGTTTCTGGCAATCAATATGGAATATATGGAGGAACTTCAACTTGCAACATCCATTTTGAAGTTAATAAACTAAATACAATTATAAAATGTCAATGGGAAGGTAATAGTTGTCCCATTACGTATTTTGGAGTCAAGAAATATGTTAACCCCCAAAATAACTATTGGCTAAACAAAAAAGAAAAAAAGAAGAAAAATTTAGAAAATTCTTAGTTTATTATTTATAAACATTAATAAGCATTATCAACATAACCAAATCTTCGTCAACAAGCTCATATTCACTGTCAGGCAGGATTATTTTTTTAGAATTAAATTCTTCTAAAAATTTCGTGCTCATTGCCTTATCTGCAGGGTACTCTGCAAGATATAAGTACAAAGCCTTAACTTTATCAACATATTCAATATTAAGCTTTGAATGCATATCCGTTTTGTTAGAATACTTTTTCTCCAAAGAAAGAAGCTGTCCATAGATAGAAGATTTATCACCGGCTTTATACAAATCATAATCTTCTTTAAAAGCTGTCTGATGCTTTGATAAACGTCCGGTATCAGAGTTAACGATAGCCCTTAGCAAAACTTCATCTTTTATCTGTCTTTCATTTTTTATTTCATTTGCAAAACTTGGCAATGCTAAACCAAGTAGGACCAATAATATTAAAAAATTTTTCATACTTTCTCCTTATTTATTACCCAAATCTTCGGGATGAGCAGAATTTGAAAGTTTTATCTCATAATACTCATTTTTATCAATATTAACCCCCATGTTTTTAACATCACAAAGCGGCTTCTTTTTTTTTCTGTTTTTCAAAATATTATCAATAAAACTTTTCATGCAACCATCATACCACAAAGTAAACATTTATTAATAGCTGCTTGCAAAATTTTCGTCTTTGTACTACGATTACAATACTTGCGTGCGTCGGTATATTTTTGTGGAAAATATTAAAAGCCGATTAAGGAATTTAAAATAGTATTAAGTAATAAATTATAAAGGAAAAAAGAAATGAACCCTATTATTGATGAATTGGAAAAACCTTATATGGAAAAAGAAGTTCCGGACGTTAACCCGGGTGATACTGTTAGAGTATTCGTAAGAATTGTTGAAGGTAACAAAGAAAGAATTCAGGCTTTTGAAGGTACTATTATTAAAAAGCATGGTTCAGGTATCAACAAAACTATCACTGTAAGAAAAATTTTCCAAGGTGTTGGTGTTGAACGTGTATTCTTACTTCACTCTCCAAGAATTGATAAAATCAATGTAGTAAGACGCGGTGATGTTAAACGTGCTAAATTGTACTACTTGAGAGAACGTTCTGGTAAAGCTACAAGAATTAAGGAAAAAATTGAAAGAAAATAAGCTTCATATTCACTGGTATCCGGGACATATAGCCAAAGCGGAAAGAAAACTGAAAGAACAGCTTTCTTTGGTGGATGCAGTAATTGAAGTTATTGATGCCAGACTGCCAATATCAAGCAGTTATACAAATATTACGGGGCTGTTAGGTGACAAGCCCCGTTTAATTTTGCTTAATAAATCAGATTTAACGGAACACCACGAAGTCGCTAAATGGGTTAAATATTTACAGGAAAAACTCAATTCACCTGTACTATTATGTGATGCAAAAAATTCTAAAAATCTTAATCTAATAGTAAAAAAAGCAATTGAATTATCAGAACCAAGAATTTTGGCAATTATGAAAAAAGGGCTACTTCGCAGACCCGCTAGAGTTATGGTAGTAGGCATGCCAAATGTTGGGAAATCAAGTATCATAAACAAATTAACAAAATCATCAAAAACAAAAATAGGAGCAAAAGCCGGTGTTACAAGGCAGCAGCAGTGGGTAAGGATAAACCCTCAACTTGAACTGCTTGATACTCCGGGAATTATACCTATGCGTCAGGATAACCAACAAATTGCCCAGAAATTAGCATTCGTAAACTCTATTTCCGAAAACGCTTATTCCAATGAACCTGTTGCGCAACAATTATTGCAAACACTCGATGAAAAATATTCATCAAAAGTGCGGGATTACTATGGGATAAACCAAGATGAACCTTTAACAATTGAAAATATTGCAATTAGGAGAAATTGGCTAATTTCAGGCGGGACAGCTGATATTACAAGAACTTCAGCATACATCTTACGGGATTTCAGAGATGGCAAAATCGGGAAATTTATTCTTGACAATATGGAGGAATAATGGAGCTTACCAAAGATTCACACATAATAAAACTATTTGCGTATGATTTGTATTACAAAAACCACAAAATTATCGGTACGGACGAAGCCGGCAGAGGACCTGCTGCGGGCGGAGTATTCGCGAGTGCTGTATTCTTTGAAAAACGCTCAAAAGAATTAGTCGAAAGACTCTCAATTCTTAATGACAGCAAGCAATTGTCAAAGAAAAAACGAGATATTTTATACGACATAATCTTAAATGAAACAATAAATGCCACAGTAAGCATTGGGGTTGACGAAATTGAAGAAATAAATATTTTAAATGCTTCTTTAAAAGCCATGAAACTTGCAGTAGAAGATGTCCTAAAACGTGCTTCGCTTGCGGATGCACTGGAAGGAAATTTCTCAAAATTTCTAGTTCTCGTAGATGGAAACAAAATGATAAAAGATTTTAATATGTGTTCACAACGCTGGGTTGTAAAGGGGGACGCAACATCAGCCTCAATTGCTGCAGCCAGCATTTTAGCAAAGGTTACGCGTGACAGATATATGGAGGAACTCGACGCTAAATACCCACAATACGGCTGGGCAAAAAACGCAGGATACCTAACCAAAGAACATTTGGCAGCAATCGACAAGTATGGACTAACCGAATTTCACCGCCCGTCGTTCTTAAGAAAACACTTTGAGAAACAAGAACAGTTGAGTTTATTCTAGAAAAGCGGAAATTTTGCAAGAAATTTCATTTTATTTAGGAATGGTAAACATTGCTTTTGTAGAATAAAATGAGTAAACTTTCGAGTTTTTTTTGAAGGATACATCTCTTTCATACTATTTTGAAGCTGCTCAAAAGCAGATTGAATAAGAGGATGTTTTGGATTCGCAAGTTCTTTTGAATACTCTATATGTTTTTGAAACAAATCCATCATCTTATCTTTTTGAGCGTTTGATTCCAAAATATCACAGGTTTTAGTAAAAACTTTGTTTACATCTTTTGAACAAGATTGGATTTGATAAAGAGTTCCGCGAGGGTTTTTTACACCATCCTTGTAAATTTGAGCA
>USHE01000164.1 GCA_900554385.1 uncultured bacterium
TAAACAACCTGAATTTGTGGCCCATATTACCGAAAGTAAGCCATAGTTCGGAATTTTCAAGTTCTTTTATGCCAAATTTTTCCTGATTTATACAGCCGTGAAGCGGTGTAAAAATTGCGATTTCAGCATCTTTTTCCAAATGTTTCGGTAAGCTGCCAACCACATCAGCTAATCCACCTGCTTTTGAAAACGGTGCAACCTCTGCCGCTGCAAATAATACTTTCATCATTCCTCACTTTCATTTTCAGACAAATCATTAGATGCCCGCTGACCGTCAGTAACATCAATGCTAACCTGTTCTCGCTGCGTTAAATCAGTTTTAAAAGATTCGGCATCAGGATCTTCCAGCGGTATATAATGACTGTCATCGGTATCAAAATTAAATACAATTCCGTGTTTGTTAGTCAAATACTGAGCTTGAGCCAGACAAATCTGTGCATTCTCATCCTGAGAACGGAATCTTAAAACTTTATACATATTATATTTAAAGAGTAATAAAAGATACTCATTTGCACCATCTGATTTTTCAAGTTGAATAAGGGAATTATTAACAATACCGTATGTCACAATATACTTACCCTGTGCAAGGTTTAACTCGCTCATAACATACCATGCGGCATACAAAAGATTTGTCATTCCGTTTTCATTTGCTGTTTTAATAATCTTATAAATAATTAACGACGCCTTTTGGAGCGAATTAAGTTTAATATAACAATAAGCAATCATCAAATCCGCAAATAATTCCACCTGATAAAGCCCGTTGCATTTAGCGAGAATTTTTGCTTCATAAATTTCTTCTGCAAAAGCATTAAAATCGTGAGTACATTTTGTAAATGCTTCCAATATATGGAATATTGGACCGGAGAATTTATCAACAGAAGAAAGACTCTTGTCATAATTAGGCGTTCTGCCGGCGAGAAAATCCTGAAGCGCAATAAATATATCATACGAATGCGGGACTTTAGTTAAATCAGTACGAACAATATTTAGAAATTCCTGAACATTACCTTTCAGCTGTAGAACATTCACTAACGCTACATAACCTACTGTATCGATAACAATTGCTTCAAACTGTTCAACTGTCATATAATCCGGCTTAAGTTTTGCAAGGTTTTCCTGATTTACAACATTCAATACTCGATAACCGATGTCAAGACAATCTTCCCATGCACCGATGTTAAATAAAATTTCAACATGGACAAGACTCATCAAGAAGAAATAGTGGTTAAAATCAGTTGCAGCAGGGTCTATTGATGCATTCGGCATCATAGAAAGAACTTTATGCGTAAGCTCAAGAGCATGCATATAATCTCCGGCAAGCAAACATCCCTGAATCATCTTATTGCAGAGTGTCACTATTTTATCAGTGTCCGTAGTATTCTGTAAATGCGCAAGTGTGTCTTCTGCTATAGCAAAAGTATTCTCCGGAACGTAATCAAATAAGTTATTTGAAATATTTTCGTACAATTCAAGCTTATACCTATCAATATCTTCCTGAGCTTCTTCGTCTGTGTTCATATCCAAAATTTTCAAAATTCTATCTGCACAGTTAAGATAAGAGTTAAAATCTCCGAGAGAAATATCTATTCTTGCAAGCTGTTCCCACTCTTTAAATTCGGACTGATGATCTCCCATCAAGCTATAAAGGTAAGCTTTCTCCGGAGAAGGCATTGAATCTATGAAAACTTTTTCAAATAATTCGCCTGCAACTTCTTTCAACATATCCTGCGATAAGGTTTCCAAAAGATTTTCTCTAAGAATGTTGTAATTTGCAAAATACATACAATTATTATAAAAATAAATGTATCCCATCGTCGAAAGCTGTTCAATCACTTCATTTAGGTTAGGTACATTCAAGCTTTTTATTGTTTCCTGATCAATTCTCGGACCAAGTAAAACGACTTCAGCCAAGAATTTTATAGCATCAGGATAATCCTGTAAAAGGTTTAAACGACGCTTAACAAGCTTATTTAAACTTGATGGAATAATAAGAGTTTTAGGATTAACAAGGTTAATTGCATCATCCGTAGCCTCAAAAACACCTGACTCTATCAGGTATTGAATTGCAATATCCAAGAATAAAATACTGCCAAAAGAATATTTCGCAATACGCTGGAAGTAAAAACTATCCATTATATTACGGTAATATTCTTTATTTTCCTCAATCATTTTTTCAAAAGATGTCGGCTTAAGAGTCATTTCAGTATAATAATTTTTTGAAAGCAGGAAGTGCAAATCTTTATGCAGTGAAAAGTCTTTATCATACTGTACAAGGTAGCTTATATCCAATTTTTCAAACGAATCAAAGAGAAACTTCAAAACATCATAAGAACTTGTATCAATTTTATCAAAATTTTCAATAAAAATAAGAGTATTTGGTATCGCCTGCAGCAAGGTCATAAAAATATCGAAATACGTATATCTTGTATCTCTTGATTGGTCTATATCTCGTTCTGTAAAGGTAATTAAATCTTTAATTAAGCCATCTTTATCAATTGAACGGAACATGGAAAAATCGTTTTGTGAGAACAATTTCTGTGAAACAGTATACTCAAAAATAGCCGAAACGAGCTCTCTGAAGAAAGAATACGGAGAGTATTTCATTTCATCATAGCAGGTAACCGTAATAATATTCTTATACAGGTTCAAATCCGCAATCATAGTAACAAGCTTAAGCGAATAAGGCACATAAAGAGGAGCTGAACGTATTGCAAGAATACCTTTTGGGACGGTTTGAAGTCTATTCATTACATGGAAAAATACATCAATATTCTCTGTTCTTACAAACTCACAGGTAATTTCGCTGAAATTAATAGTTTCCACATCGTAAATAGAGTCAGGGTCATAAGGCTTTTCCATTTTACTCAAAGCATCACCGTCAAGCTTGTCCTGCTCAACAAGAAGATTTTGAACGAAATTCGGCACCTCAATTTCTTCATCCTTTTCATCCAATTCTTCATAGTTAATTATGATGAGGTTTGAAATATCAGCCTCATAAAAAGTTACCATCTGACCTTTCACCATAACAGAGTTTAACGGTGAAAACTTAAATTCAGAACCAATTGCGTCATTGATATTATTATCAACAATAACCTGAAAAGAGTTCATTAATTTAGAACGTTCGTCCGTACTCTGGTTGACCATGCTGATATTAAATCCTGAATTTATATCATAAGGATCATCGTGAACGGTACGTTTCATCAAAAACATGTTACATCTGACAGAGGCATTTTTTTTATTCGTCAGACGGTAATTCATTTTTGTTATTTCAGTCAAAATCTGGATTGCAGTGTTCATTGCTGTATTCGCAGAACTATTAAATGTATAGTCCTTGTAAAAACGAATTATATAAGTGTTACCGACAAGC
>USHE01000165.1 GCA_900554385.1 uncultured bacterium
GGGTTTGAGATACTGGAGAACAGCTTTGCGGAGGCGGAACAGTTTGCCAAGGATTTTGTTGATTGTGAGGGGAAGGAATATATAAAACGACAGCTGACTCGGTAGGATAAGACCGCTTGATAGATGACGTCAAATTGGCATTTTTATTGTCATCTATTTTATAGTAGCAACACATACTTGTGCAATAAAATAGATGCACACCTCGAAAAGCTCGTATTTACGAGCTTTTTTTGCGTTTTGAGAGCGAAATTTTCAGGTGTAAAACCGTAGATGCTTTTTCGTTAAAAAAGGATCTGAACCCTCAACAATTGAATATTGTCAAGCATTCCGGCAAGTTATGAGCATATTTTGCTCTAAGCCTGCCGATTTGTATATAAAAAACTTTCACAAAGTTTTCAATACAAATTTATTGGATCTGCCGATTTTGTTGGTATCTCTTAAAACAGAGTAACCTATAGGATCGGCTTTTTTGTTTTTTAAGAGAGGTGGTGATCCTAATGTGGCAGAGGCTGTATTAACAGATGAGAAAATAAATTTGACAGGAGGAATGTGAAATGTATTACAATAAAGAAAACGTTGAAAGGCTGCGACAGAGATATCCCGAAGGAACTCGCATCTGCCTTGACAGAATGAATGATGATCCTTTCCCTGTTGAGTCCGGTACTCTTGACATGGTCGATCACGTTGATGACGCCGGCACTCTGCATTGTATCTTTGATAATGGGAGAACGCTCGGAGTTATCCCAGGCGTGGACGATTTTCACGTTATCAGAGAAGGATCGGAACAAACTGAGGAAGAAGAAATGAATATATCAATGTGACGGTCAAGTTTTGAAAAAAGCTTGACCGTTTTTTTGTTTGAAAAATCGGAAACCTGCTAAGAAAAATCAATAGGCAAAATGAACAAAGTTGAGAAAAGAAGCAAAAGAAAAAACGATATATTAAAGCTGACGTTTGAAGAAAGTATTCAAACGCCCGATGAGTATGTACTTGAGACTACAATCAATATTTGGAGTAAAGTTCCATAACTTTACCATAGTAAGCACGAAGGATCTTGTTTAAGCCCCGCAATCATTGCTTCTTTGCCGCATTTCCCTTCGCTGCGTTTCTTCTGAATAAAGTCATAGACAGCATTGTCGGCAGGTTTGTGTTTGATTAAGGACTGCATGATCTCGTAGCCTGTTTTTCGCAGATAACTGTTTCCACGCTTGGATATATGACGCTCAGAAGCGTGGAATGCACCCGACTGATAAGGCGGAGCGTCAATGCCTGCATAGGCAATGAGAGAGTGCTTGTTTTTGAATCTGCGTACATCGCCAATTTCAGCAATGATACGTGGAGCAAGTGTATCTCCGATACAATCCATTTCCTTGACAACAGAATATTCAGGCAAGGTGTTGCAAAGATCCTGCATTTGTGCTAAAATGGTATTGCGTGATTCCTCTATTGAGTGGATCATCTTGACGGCTTCACTAACGGCAATTTTGACGGATTGGGAGTTAGGAAGCGTAGGGATACCGTTTTGAGCAAGGGCAAGGATTTCCGCTGCCTTACGCTCGTTTAAGCGGTATCCCTTTTTCTTTGCCCATTTGCAGTAATCAGATGTAAATTTCATTTCTCCCATATCGAGAATATTCTGAAAATGAATATATCGACTGACAAACTCGGTCAGCTTGTGATTTTCACCTTGATTTGAAAGAACATCATTGATTTTGGGCATAACTTGGTCAAGAAGATTGGAGAAGTTCACCTTTGATTTAACAAGCATACCTGTAACCTGATAATACTGACGTGCAAGAAATTTAAGTTCATCGTATATAACATTAGAGGGATAAGCCTTAACAAGCTCGTTCCAGTATGTAATACCGAAAGATGCGATTTTAATCGAATCAATTTTATCGGTTTTTGCTCGTCTTATGCTTTGCGAGCAGAACTTCTTCATACGCAAGGCATTTACACAGCATACAAAAATGTTGTGAGAAGATAAATAGGTCGCAACAGGAAGATGATAGTGACCTGTATCTTCCATAACAACACGGGTTTCTTCATCGAATGATTTGATGAGAGAAATAAGAGAATCCAGTTCATCGGCAGTGTGACCAATGTCAAAGGGTGATTCAAGTATTTCGCCGCAAGGTTTCATAATGCAAACAGTACTTTTTCCTTTTGATACATCAATTCCTACACTAATCATGATAAATCCTTCTTTCTGATATTTTGTAATGTTTCCGCTCAGGAGCTTATTAAAATTCATTTTGGTTAGTGATGCGAACGCTGCTGTAAACACAGCAGGTACAACCTGCTTAATCGAATTTTATAACAAGAAGGCGGCTGACACTTTCTGCTACGAACGCTTAGTTCTAAGGAGATGACCGTCAGTCCATTACCTTCTTATTATATCAAAATAAGCATAGCCTGTCACCACTGTAGTCAGCAGTTTGGACTATGCTAATATCATACCAAGAAGATGTGTATTGAGCTAGATGATCCATATGCGAAAAAAGTATTGCTGCAGTGTTTTACAGAAATCGTTTCTCTAGCTGAAAACAGAGAAAATAAAAAGCTTTCCAACATAACACTATACATAGTCGATAACGATTGTTTGAATGCTTTTGCGTTACCGAATTGTATTTTTGTAGAGCGAGTATTTCTATATACTTTTTTGGAAAGAGAAGATATTATAAAAGGGGTATTATCACACGAAATATCACACATTCTGAGAAAAGACTGCTACTTTAAAACTTTGGTGCAATTAAATATACTGACTATTTCTGCGCTTTTATTGCTTATACAAGTAGGAGTAGTATTTGTTGTAGCGGTTGGTGTTTGCATAGTGCTTTCTATATTATTTGACGAAGCAGCTAATGAATTTTCAAATGCTTTAAGTACTATTCTTTCTACAATATTTACTCTTATAAGAAAGCTCGTTTACTACATCAATCTTTTTATTGCAACACTTTTTTTCAGATTACAGGAAACAACTGCTGACGCATACGCTGCGGAATTAGGCTATGGTGAATCACTTATCATGTTTTTTGAAGGAGCTTCTCAATTAAATTCCGGAAAGAGAAGTCTAATGGAAATACTTTATGATGAACACCCGGCAGATGAGAGAAGAATTAAGAGGGTAAGAAAAGAGATACAAAAGACTCAGCAGCAAAAGGATCTAGTTAAAGTATAAAAACTAAAATTGTGGGGGAATCATTGTGAACGAAAGTATGTGTAACAATACATATTATAGGGAAATACTTTCAAAAAGGGGCAAGTATAGGGCTGAATTAGAAAGACTTACAAGGGAGAAAAACCAGAATAATACAGAAAAAGTTTATTCTTCTAAAAAGATAAAAGTGCTGGAAAATA
>USHE01000166.1 GCA_900554385.1 uncultured bacterium
TATTGACGGTGGCTTTTTAAAATACGGCAGCCTCATAAGCATATAATAAACTTCATCATTTACTGATTTGTTAGAAGATTTATATACGAATGAACGATTTAAGAGCTTGCCGTCAGAATTAACAGAAAAGCTGACCGCACAGTCACCAACCCCTTGGATATTGGGAACATTTAATTTTGAAAGTAAAGCTATTCGCAAATCATTTTTGTAATTTATCAAAGGCGTCATATCTACAGGTGCAGTTTTTACAGCAGCCTTCTGCGGTTTTGCAGATTGTGTTTGCGACATAACCTGTTGGCTTACCTTTTCTACAACTTCAGGTGGCTTTTGAGCCGTTACTTTTTGATTAGTATTTTTAGTTCCAGATGAAGTTACCGATTTCACAGGCTTTGGAGGTGTTTTTTGTACGGGTTTGGCAATAGGTTGTACTACGGATTTTAAAGGTTTTTGAACCTCTTTTTTTACAACTTGAGCAGAAGTATCCCCTGATAATTTTGGACGGGAATCCACCCAGAGTTTTTCTATATCAGGAATCGTCAATTCAGTCTGTACACCGCTTTCAACTTTTGGTTCGGGTTGTTCTGTTTTAGCCTTAGGCTTAATCGTCCATGGGATTATTGCTAATATCAGACATAATACAAAAATTACCACCGATATAATTTGTCTTATGTCAGGGTTTTTAGAATTTTGGACTGAGATAATCTCATCAAACGTATTATTCCCGCAATCACAATATTCGGGTTTTATATCAAATTCGCATCCGCATTCTTTACATCTGAACATTTTTTAACCTTCTTATTTTCTCGACATCTGCATAATCATCAGGACGGCTGTACTTATCATAAGTTGATATCACAAATCCTCCTGTTACGTTAGTTTGAATTCTTTTAGTACCTTTTGGGAATTTTAAGATATTTTTACCCTGATAACTCAATAGAACCGGCTTTATGCCACTCACAGCCATTGGCGTAAAATACGGAGTATCTGACCAAACCCTCAGATTTGATATATTGCCGAATTTATCAACAGTAAAAGAAAATCTAAAACGTGTACCCATTGGAGCTGCAACTCTTGCATCCCGCATTACCTGATTTTGCAAATCACTTCTCCATTTATTCCACAAAATAACTTCTTCTTCTTCCGTTAAGACAGTTTTAGGTTCTTCTTGTTTTGGAATATTTATTGCAGGTTCCGTTTTTTTTACTACGGTTATTGGTTTTTGATTTTCAATATTTTTTTCAGATTCTTTACTTACAATATCCTGAACCGATTTTGGAAGCTGTACCGGTTTTTGAGATTTTGAAACAGTTTGCGCAGGAGTTGATTGCTTTTTCAATGTTTTTTGCAAAGTTTGATTTTTTTGTGGAACAACCTTTACACTCTGAGTCTTTACCTGTTCTTTTTGCGGTTGTATTTTAACTGTTTTGCTAATAGTTTGAACCTTTTGCAGCTGAGGTTTTACAACAACTTCCTCAACTATAACTTGATTATCCTCAACAATTGGTGATTTTGTATTCACAATTTCCTGACTAACATTTTCTAATCCCATATTCGCAGCGGCAAACCTTACGGGCTTATAAATTTTTGGTTTTACAACTCCCGTAATCCCTGTAACTATTATAATTGATATCGCAAATAATATTAAAAATTTATTCATTATTTATCCAACTTCGCAAGCAAACTATCACTTACATAAATATCATATTTGGTTTTACTTAGCATATATGTTTCTGCAATAAGCAGTGCCGTCGGTACCAGAGCTGCAACAAGGCTAAGCAAAAGCCCCTGCATATCTGTTCCTATTTCTGTCATAAAATAAGAAACATTCATTGAAAATTCAATAAAGATAATTGAAATCCCGATTATCAAGGCTCTGTTTTTTTCAAGATTAATTCTTCTTGTATTTTCCAACCCGAAAATATCAGTTCCGTGCGAAGCATAATCTCTAAAGCCATCAAATTTTATAACATCAGAACCCTCGACTTTTCTTCCGCAGACAAAAGCATTTACGAAAGAAAAGAACGCAAAAATTATAAGCAGAGTTGCAAGAATGAGAAAAATCGGGCTGAATCTTAACCCTGAAACCCTCACCCATCCCGCAGCTTCAGGAAAACACATTGCCAGAGTATTGGACACCCCATACGCCAAAAACGGAGCCGTCAATATTCCAAGGACAATTTCCCCTGCGCCCTTCAACTGCTGAATAAACATTTTATCCCTGATATACCCTAATTTATTTACTCCAAGACTATTTACATAATGTCCAATCCAGTTTTGGTATTCGTTTAAAACTCGCTCAAAATCTTCCCTGAACTCATATTTATCCAATTCCGTTGAAAGCTGGCAATTATTATACTTAAAATATCCGCTTCCGATTGAGAGAGTAATATTTAAACCTATAAAGAATAACGATATTAATACCGCAAAAACAAATCTTCCCCCCGGATTCATGTAATAAATCAGGTTAATTGAATAAAACGCAGCCATAAATATATAGGCAAGACTTATCATCACATTTTGTGCAAATTTAGGATGATTTTTCTCCTCATTCTGCAACGAGAGATAAATTCCCTGTTTTAACATCAAAGAAATCCCGTAAACAGGCAGAGTAAGTAAAAATAGAACTTTTATATTTGTCGGCATATTTGTAAAATTTGCACTCATTTCTACAGGCAGTCCCATAAGATAATTTGTTACGCCAAAAGCAGTGATAAGAGAACTGAAAAACAATGCAATATTTAAAAATATCCCTGTTTTAGAACTTACAGACAGACGTTTTTTTATATCACTTATTGAAAATGAAATTTGCTTAGTTATTGATATTCTGAATTTTTCAATATCAGATTTGTGTTTTTCAATCTTGGTTAAAACGATACTCTCCGCCGGCTCAATATGTTCAGATGCAGTAAGTTTCATACTAATAAACTCATCACTTCCTGCTATCAACAACTTGCATACATTATCAAAAACTATTCTTTCTGTAATAGGTTTTCCCTTAAAAAGTATTTTCTCATTCGGAAAATTATTTGTAATCACGCATTTTGAACCAGTCTTATCAAAATGGACAGTAAGCATACAATTATCTTCCAGCTCGATGTAAAAATCGCACTGAGGATTTGAACCTATTGTAATAAAATCTTTGTTATCGAAAGTTTTTTCCTGTTTTGAAGAACAAATAGTTAAAGTCATAAAATTTCCTTAGTTATATTCTGAATAAGGTTGAGCTGTCATTGGTTCGGCAAGCATAATCTGCAAAACCGTTCCTTCCGGAACATGGACATACTCACCTTTTGACATTTTGACAGAAGCAGCGCCAAAAGCCACGCCGACTGCAGCA
>USHE01000167.1 GCA_900554385.1 uncultured bacterium
AATACCACACTTTGATCTGTACTAAAACCGCATTTTTTACATGTTTTATCACCTGTAAGGTTAATTTTGCCGCACTTATTACATTTGCCGATAATTACATATCCGCATTTTTTACAAGTATTACCTTTATTAATTGTTTTACAGACAGGGCAGACAACTTTCAGAACCTTTTTACAGTTCGGACAAACAATCGTCTTATCATCTATTTCTAACCCGCACTTTGGACATTCCATAACTTAAATATACCACACCGATAGTTTCGTGACAAATTGTTACACTTATTTATAATTAGGCGCCGCCCAGCGGCGCCTTAAAAATTATTGATAAGAAATTCCTGCTTCTTTCATACGACGGATACATTCTTTAATTGTATCAACATCTTTAGTCAAAGCAACGCGGAAATATCCTTCACCGTACGAGCCGTAGCCATTTCCCGGCGGAACTACCACATGAGCTTTTTCCAACATTACAGTAACTAATTCTTCTGACGTCATACCTTTTGGAACAGGAAGCCACAGATAGAAAGTAGCCTTAGAAGGTTTTAATTTCCAGCCGAGCTCGCCAAATCCTTTTTCTGCAGCGTCACGGCGTTCCTGATACATTTTATTCAAATCATCTATATATTTTTTATCAACAGTAAACGCAGCGGCAGCAGCATCTTGAATTGCTTTAAAAGTACCGCTGTCTATATTGTTTTTAATAGTACCGAGAGCCTTAACCGCATCAGCGTTGCCGCAGACAAAACCAACACGCCATCCAGTCATATTGTAAGATTTAGAATGAGAATAAAACTCGATTGCAACATCTTTACCGCCCTCAACCTGCAATACAGAAGGAGCGACATAACCGTCGTAAGTCATTTCTGAATATGCCATATCGGAACATAGCAAGATATCATATTTCTTACAAAAATCAACGGCTTTTTTAAAGAATTCCAAATCAGCAACAGCACCTGTCGGATTATTCGGATAATTCAAAAACAATAAATTAGATTTTCTGGCAATATCTTCAGGATTTTTATCAAAATCAGGGAGATAGCCGTTTTCTTCTAATAAAGGCATCTGGTAAGGTATTCCGCCTGCAAATATTGTAGCATTGTGATAAACCGGATATCCAGGATCAGGAACAAGAGTGTAATCCCCTTTATCCACAAAAGCAAAGAAAATATGAGCAATAGCTTCTTTAGAACCTATATTACAGAGCATTTCCTTATCAGCATCAAGCTCCACTCCGAAACGATTTTTCATCCAATCACAAGCGGCTTTTCTAAACTTTTCAGTTCCGTTGTAAGGAGGATAAACGTGGTTTTTCGGATTGTCGATGGCTTTGTGCATTTCTTCAACAACAGGAGGTAATGTTGGCGTATCAGGATCACCGATACCAAGACTTATAATATCATAACCTTTAGCCTTTGCCTCTGCAATTTTTCTATCTATTTCCGCAAACAAATACGGAGGAATTTTTTCCAAACGTTCGGATACTTTCATAGCTTCTCCTTCTTAATAACTACCCTTTAACTTACTTTTATGTTACCATGAAAATAAGGGAAACACAATGAGTATAATTACAGATGACAACATAAATCCTAAAAGGGTTGATATTAACAGCAAAAATCCGAACACGAAGGCTGAAAAGATAGATTATGACAGAAATTTTGAAAATTCTATCCGCCCGAAAAGTTTTGATACCTATATAGGACAATCTGCGCTGAAAGAAACCTTAAAAATAACGATAGAGGCGGCGAAAAAGCGAGAAAAACCACTTGACCATTTACTTTTTTACGGACCTCCGGGACTGGGAAAAACTACATTAGCAGGCGTTATCGCAGAACAAATGGGAGTTGAGATTAAAATTACATCAGCACCGGCACTTGAGCGTCCTCGTGATATTATAGGAATTTTAATGTCATTAAAAGGCGGAGAGATATTATTTATCGACGAAATTCACAGATTAAACAAAATTGCCGAAGAAATTCTCTATCCAGCAATGGAAGATTTCTTTCTTGATATGACAACAGGAAAAAGCCAAACCGTAAAAACTCTACGTGTTCCACTTCCGAAATTTACGCTTATCGGAGCAACTACAAAGGCAGGAGAACTTTCAGGTCCATTGCGTGACCGTTTCGGGATAATACATAGACTTGAATTTTATACAGACGAAGAATTATCACAGGTAATCGCAAGAACTGCAGGGATTTTAGAAATAGAGATATCAAAAGATGGCGCACTTGCGATTGCACGACGTTCCAGAGGGACGCCGCGTATTGCAAACAGATTAATAAAGCGTGTAAGCGATTATGCATTGGTAAAAGCTGACGGGAGCATTAATGAAGAAATAGCAAATCAGGCACTGGATACCCTAAAAATTGATGAATTCGGACTTGATTCAACAGACAGAAGCTTATTAAAAATGATTATTGAAAAATACGACGGCGGGCCTGTTGGAATAGAAACGCTTGCCGCGGCACTTGGAGAGGATGTCAGAACCTTAGAAGACGTATGCGAACCGTTTTTACTGCAAGCGGGACTGTTACAGAGAACCCCCCGCGGGAGAAAAGTTACCCCCGCAGCCTACAGACATCTTGGGTACAAAAACGTAACCGAGCAACAGAATTTGTTTTAAAAAGCTATTCATATAAATATTTAAACCCGCATCCGGAACCGGACATTTTTGCAGCTCCTACAGCACCGGAACCGCTAGATATGCTTTTATCACAACCTTTAAGCGGATAGTCCGGGCTGCCGCCGGGGTAAACTCTATCCTTCCTAAATAAAACAATAAACATATCTCTGCCAACAGTATTTGGCTTTTGCTTTCCATTTACATCAACAAGCATTGCAGGAAATTCCCAGAAATAGTCATGTGCATATATAACAGCACCATTCGTAAGTTCAGCCCGACCACCGCTTCCAGCAAACATACAAGCTTTCTCAATATTATCATCATTCAAAGAGTGACAGTCTGGACTAAGATTTTTTCTCCCCATCTGGACATGGTTCTCATCCGGACAGTTATGATCATACGGAGAAGCTTGAACGCAATAAAATTTTGTATTTAAACGAGAAAAAACCTGATAATATATCTCTTGGGCATAAGGCACCATTTCCTGATTAGATACACCTCTAGTGGGCATACCAAGCTTGTTTTCTGCAAATGCATTATTAAAAGCGTTATTTATATCAGAATAACTCTTTTTCCAAAGTTTTCTGAACTGCCTGTCCTGAACATTATTATCAACTGCCGGCAGTGTAATAGCAGCTACAATACCTATAATCCCAAGTGTAATTAAAACTTCAGCAAGAG
>USHE01000168.1 GCA_900554385.1 uncultured bacterium
TTTTTATGATGTTATCTTTTTATCTTTTTTATCTCGTGTGATGTCTGTCTTTTTATAAGTATTAGGTAGTTCAAGGTTAAATATTTTTGCTAAATCTTTGATTAAATCAATAAATTCAATACCTTTAGTTTCCATGATGAATTTTAAGGCATCACCGCCGGCACCGCAGCCAAAACATTTATAAATACCAAGCTGAGGGTTTACTGAAAATGATGGGGTTTTTTCTTTGTGAAAAGGACATAAACCCCAGTAATGGTTTCCGTTTTTTTTCAGTATAACCTGCTCTGATACAACTTCTACAATGTCGAGTCTGTTTTTTATTTCCGCTACTAATTCATCTAACGTTCTAGCCATACTTCCATTTTATCATCAATAAAATTATTATCAAAACCTATATCGAAAAAATATACCCGATAGGGCAATTGTATATGTAAAATTTTTGAATATGATTAGTTTATTATGTTGGTTTGTAACAAAATGCAGATGTATAATGACGGTCTTTTTCCTGAGGGTTTTGAAAACTTTCCGCAGCTAGAAACTCCGGAAATTCCCTATTTAATAAAGGGAATGAAAGTTATGATTGTGGATGACAACGAAATGAATGTTACTCTTTTGGAAGAAATGTTATCTGAAACGGGACTTGAGATAAAATCGTTTACAAATCCGTTTAATGCCGTGGATGCAGTTTCAAAAGAAGCTTTTGATTTGTTTTTACTGGATATAATGATGCCTGATATGTCGGGGTTTGAGCTTGGAGAAATTGTTCGTAATTCAGAATTGAATTCAAAAGCTTTGATAATGTTTATTTCAGCTCTCTCTGATGCTAAACATAAAATTACGGGTTATAATTTAGGTTCTTGTGCTTATATAGAAAAACCTTTTGATGTTGCCGTTGTGAGATGTCAGATTATAAATGCACTTAAGACAAAACAATTGAATGATGCTATGTGCGATACAAAAGAATCTTTTCTTACTATGATAACGCACGATTTGAAATCTCCGGTAAATTCAGAAATCTTTGCGCTCGAAAATTTATTGAAGAACTTTAACGTATCAAACGATAAGGATAAAGAAGAAATTATTTCAGATATTCTCGGTGCAACTAAATATATGAAAAATCTTCTGGAAAATGTGTTGAATAAGTACAGATGTGAAAATAATAAATATTGTCTTATTAAAGAAAAGCACTCCATAAAGATGCTTGTGGAAGAAACCATTGAAGAAACAAAATATTCAATGTTGAATAAAAATCAGGGAATTCATCTTACGAACAGAGCAAAAACAAAATTTATACAAATGGATTTTTATGAAATGAAACGCGTTCTTCATAATCTTTTGACAAATTCAATGGAGTACGCTCCTCGTAATTCTGTCATAGAAATAGATATTTCCGAGAATAAGAAGTATGTGGTTTTTTCTGTTAAAAATGAAAATAACGGTCTTGTTATAGAAAATCCTCAGGATTTGTTTGATAAATTTGTTTCTCGTGCTAAAAAGAATAAGAAAATAAGTTCGGGCTTAGGTCTTTATATCGCAAAGAAAACGGTAGAAGCTCATAACGGTTCAATAAGCGTTGATGTTAAGGACCCGAAATATGTCCGATTTGTGTTTACTCTGCCAAAATAATTCAAATAAAGCATTCAAAATATTTAAAACCATTATATAATCCCAATATGGACGTACAAAATCTATCTGAATATCTAGAATTTCTTGATGTGGAAAAAGGGTTGTCAGTCAATACTATAGAAGCTTACAGACGTGATTTGAGTGAATTTATCAGTTATTGCGAAATAAGCGGTATTGAAGATGTGAACTCTGTAAGCAGAACGGATATTAATACATTTATTTTAAAACTTCACGATGACAAATTGACAACAACTACGGTTGTCAGAAAAATTGCGTCCTTACGTGGTTTTTTTAAATGGCTTTGCGCAAACGAAATTTGTACATCAGATCCGACACTTACGCTTGAACAGCCGAAACTTCCTAAACGTCTGCCAAAAGTTATGACAGTACACGAAATAGAAGAAATTCTTAACCAAAATCTTGATGAACTTCATAAGGTTATTGTTGAACTTCTTTATGGGTGCGGGTTGCGGGTTTCTGAACTTGCTGAAATTAACCTTAATGATATAGATATTAAGGCGAAATACCTTCAATGTCTTGGAAAGGGATCTAAAGAACGTATTGTGCCTCTGGGTAAACAAGCCGTTGCTGCACTGAAAAAATATATTCCAATACGAGAATATAATATTCAAAAAAATAATATTTCGTCTAAAAAATTACTCGTAGATGAAAATGGCAGAGTTCTGACACGTCAGGAGATCTATAATTTTATTCACGCACAGGGTGAGAAAATTCATAAACATATTTCACCCCATACACTGCGCCATAGTTTTGCGACCCACCTTCTTGAAAACGGTGCGGATTTAAGAATAGTACAGGAACTTCTCGGACACAGCGATGTTTCTACAACACAGCTTTACACCCACGTCAGCAAAAAACGCCTGAAAGAAGTTTATTTTGCTATTAACGGAAGCGGAGGCTCTGTGTAAAATGCTCCAACTTTTTATCTCAGGTGTAAAACCCAATTCCGGTAAAACTTTTGTAACAGCGGGACTTGCATCTACAATGCAAAGCCTCGGGTATACATCTGCTGTATACCTTCCCATCCAAACCGGCGCAAAGGAACGTGACGGATATATTCAAGCTCCGGATTTGGTTTACATAAAAAAAGCTGACAGTAATATTAAAACATACTGCTCCTATCTTTTAAAAAGTACGGATTTGCCGCTTTTTGCAGCAGCTGCAGAGGATGTTCTAATTGAAAAAGATATAATTTTTGAGGATTATTTAAGCATTTCAGAAAGGTATGAATGCTTTTTAGTGAACGGAGTGAGCGGACTTTCAACTCCACTTGGCAAAAATTTTTTGGAAGAAGATTTAATAAAAATGCTCGATATTCCTCTCCTAATAATAGCTTCTCCTCTGGATTCGTCTTTTAATGAAATTCTTCTGACGATAAATAATGCAATTTCAAAAAATATTCGTGTAAGAGGAGTTATCCTAAATGATTGCCCATTTAAAACAGGCGACGTAAACATAAAAAATTTGCCGAAAATGATAGAAGAATATTCTGACACAAGGGTTCTCGGCATAATCCCACATATCCACGATATGAGAAACTTTAAGCCAGAAGATTTAATAAGTACAATTCTCACAGGTGTTGATATAGAGAGCGTTTTTGACGTAAAAATAGCGAAACTCAGAATGTAAACTATTGTAAAGGTA
>USHE01000169.1 GCA_900554385.1 uncultured bacterium
CAGCAACATTCAGGCTGTGTGTTTGGGTGATTAGTTAATCATAAGATTAAAAGGCGGTATTTAGTTACCGCCTTTTTGCATATTGATAGATATTAAATTTAGTGGTATAATTATTTATAAAACACGGAGGATAATTATGCGTAAGAAATACGGGTTTACTTTGGCGGAAACTCTATTAACAATACTAATTATAGGTATAATTGCTGCTGCGACGCTGCCTACTGTACAAAAGTCACTCGGGGATAAAAATGAAACCATGAAAACTAAGTGCGTATATATTATGGAGCAAACTATTGCGCAAATGCTGGATGACGATACCCTTTATCCGCAAAGTAATACTATGCCGTCTGTTGGGTTTGAAAATACCGATACTGTCCGGGTCGGTGCAGACACTTTCGGCGGAAATACAAAGTTCTGTGAAATTTTCTCAAGCAAAATTGCAAAAGCTCCCAGTTCAGGAACAAATTGTGTTGCGAACTCAAAAACTTTTACTTCTGCTGACGGCGTAGATTGGTATCTGCCTGTTTCCAACTTCACCGGTACCCGTGAAATTATCAAGATAGATGTGAATGGCGGGGATGAAGATCCTAATTGTAAGTACCACGCTACAAGCTGTACAAAACCGGATATCTTTGAATTCTATCTAACTCCTATGGGTAAACTTTATCCGGCTTCTTAAATTTTTATTAAAATGAATTTTGCGTATGGATAATATTTCTATGTTTGGTATATAATGTTTACCGAGGTACCAAACTTGAAACATTCAAAGCTTACAGCCCTAATATTTATAGCATTGATTTTGGGTGTAATTGTAGGACACTTTGCACCTGATTTTGCGGTGAAAATGAAACCGTTTGCAACTATATTTTTGCGAATGGTTAAGATGATTATTGCGCCGTTATTGTTTGCAACGCTTGTTGTCGGAATTTCGGGGCATGATGATGCTAAAAGTCTTGGAAAAATCGGACTTAAAACAATAATTTATTTTGAAATAGTAACAACCCTTGCTCTAATTATCGGGTTGACAATGGCAAACCTGTTTAAGCCGGGGGTAGGTTTTGTTAACGGTTCTTCCGTTCATGCCGTTCACATGCAGGAACTTGGCTTGATGGCAGCAACTCAGGCTCATACGTCAATAAGTCAGATGGTAACCGATATTTTTCCGACAAGTATTGTTGATGCGATGGCGCAGGGTAATTTGCTGCAAATCGTCGTGTTTTCGATATTCTTTGCTCTAGCAATTTGTGCTGTCGGTAAAAAAGCTCAGCCCGTTCTTGATGTGCTGAATTCTGTTTCTCAAATAATGTTTAAATTCACCGAATATGTTATGTATTTCGCTCCGCTTGGTATTTTTGGTGCGATTGCTTCAACAGTCGGGGCTAACGGGTTAACTGTCCTAAAAAGTTATTTTAAAGTAATCGGGGCTTTGTATTTTGCGTTGGCAATTTTTGTACTCCTTGTGTTAATTATTGCCTGCAAAATCGTAAAAATATCTTTCCGAAACCTTTTAAGAGCTTTGCAAGAACCTGCTCTGCTTGCTTTTACTACCGCAAGTTCAGAGGCAGCTTTTCCAAAAGCTATGGAAATTATGGAGCGATTTGGTGTTCCGAAAAAGATTGTGGGCTTTGTAATGCCTACAGGTTATACGTTTAACCTCGACGGAAGCACTCTTTATCTAGCTATGGGTGTAATTTTTTCTTCGCAAATTGTAGGGATTAATCTTGATTTAAATCAGCAGGT
This sequence comes from uncultured bacterium, assembly GCA_900554385.1. Classification (GTDB taxonomy): domain Bacteria; phylum Cyanobacteriota; class Vampirovibrionia; order Gastranaerophilales; family Gastranaerophilaceae; genus Scatousia. Next base: position 1,741 of record USHE01000169.1, read on the forward strand.
AATCATTATGCTTGCACTAATGCTTACAAGCAAAGGTGTTGCAGGTGTTCCGAGGGTGTCATTAATCGTTCTCGCTGGAACGCTGGCAAGTTTCAATATCCCTATTCTCGGGGTCGCAATCCTTTTGGGTATTGACCAAATCCTCGATATGGGAAGAACTACGGTTAACCTTATCGGAAATTGTGTTGCTACAGTAGTTATTGCTCGCTGGGAAAAAGAATTTGATTACGATAAAATGAAAGAATTTGTGCGTCTTTCAAAAGAAGAAAGTATTGGCGCAGATATAGAAAAATTAAAAAATGAACTTAGTCACAAAAATGAAGTTAAAATAAAAGAAGGATAAACAAAGATGAGTAACGAAACAAGTACAAAAGTGGAATTTAAAGAAACTCTTAATTTGCCTCAGACAAGCCTTGCTATGAGAGCTAATGCGGCTGTTCGCGAACTTGAAATCCAAAAGTTTTGGGAAGAAAATGATATCTATAACAAAATTATTTCCCAGCGAGATAAAACTAATCCGTTTATTTTGCACGATGGACCGCCTTATTTGAGTTCTGAAAAAATTCACGTGGGTACTGCTTTGAATAAAATTCTTAAAGATATCCTGTTAAAATATAAAGCGCAGGCAGGGTTTTACACCCCTTATGTTCCAGGCTATGACGGACACGGTCTTCCTATTGAAAATAAAGTTGTTAAAAATATCAAAGGCGGCAGAAGTGCTTTGACTCCTTATGAATTACGTCAAAAATGCCGTGAATTTGCTGCTGCAAGTTTAAAAGGACAGGAAAGTGAGTTTAAACGTCTTGGCGTACTTGGAGAATGGGATAATCCTTATCTTACTATTAATCCTGAATATGAAGCAGAACAGGTTCGTGTTTTTGGCGAAATGTTTAAAAAGGGTTATATTGAAAAAGGGTTGAAACCTGTTTATTGGTGTGCTTCTTGCGAAACTGCTCTTGCAGAAGCTGAAGTTGAGTATGCTGATCATACTTCTACTTCTATTTACGTAAGATTTAAATTCTTTGATGAAGATAAGAAAAAAGCTTTTGCCGCAGCAGGAATTAACAGTGACAAAGATTTATATGCTGTTATCTGGACAACAACTCCTTGGACAATTCCGTCAAATATGGCAATTAGTATGCATCCTAAGTTTGAATATACATTCTTTGAATACAATGGGGATGTATATGTTGCCGCTCAAGGATTGCTTGGTGCATTTCTCGCAGATGTTGAGTGGGATGAAAAAGATATTAACGTAATCGGTTCTTGCGTTGGTGCTGATTTGGAACTTTTGAATACAAAACATCCGCTTGTGGATAGAAAATCTCCGATTATTTTAGGGGAACACGTTACGCTTGATGCCGGTACAGGTTCAGTTCATACCGCTCCAGGACACGGTCTTGAAGACTATGAAGTCGGCTGCAAGTACGGTATTGAAGTGTTTTCACCTTTAGATAGCAGAGGTGTTTGGACTGATGCTGATCTAGCTAAAGATTTGTAAGGCTTAACTTATTATAAAGGAAATACTT
>USHE01000170.1 GCA_900554385.1 uncultured bacterium
TGTGCCCGTTATCGATTAACAATTGGAACTATGAACAAAAAAAGCCTTCTTATTGCAGCTGTAGCTGTTTTGGTGATAGCGATTATCGGCATCACTTATTTGTTGTTTACTGAAAAGAAAGCCAATCGCGAGCTGGTACAGGAATTTCAGTTGGATAAGGAAGATTTGGAGAATGAGTATAGCCAGTTTGTGCAAAAGTATGATGAGTTAAAGTTTACGGTAACTAATGACTCTCTCGCACTGTTGCTGGAGCAGGAACAATTGAAAACTCAACGATTGCTCGAAGAACTCCGTACCGTGAAAAGCTCGAATGCAACGGAAATCCGTCGTTTGAAAAAGGAGCTTGCCACTTTGCGTAAGATATTGGTAGGCTACGTCAATCAAATAGACTCACTGGACAGAATCAATAAACGCCAGCAACAGGTGATTTTAAAATGGTGCTGTCAGGACTTGTCGAAAACTTTAACACGGAACTTAACGCTCCTGATAACTTATTGAAAGATGTTATGTCGGGGAATACTAACATAGATATTCACGATGTAATGACTGCTATGGCAAAATCTGAGATTAGCGTTAATATCGCAACACAATCCGTCGGAAAAGTCATTCAGGCGTATGATAAAGTTATGCAAATTCAGGTGTAGAATGTATTGTAGTAATTTATAACAAATCAGACCGGGGAACAGATGGACTTTTCAAAGATACTGGAAAATAAACCTTTACTATTTGGGATTATCGGGGGCGGAGTAATAATTTTCGCCTTAATTTTGACGCTTGCACTTGCAGGGTCATCTAATAATTCAAAAAACGGAACGAATGTAAGTGAACAGCCGATTAAAGAAGATGTTAACCTTTTAACTACCGATAATTTGGGCAAAGCATTAGAAATTCAATCTTTGCTTGCAAAAGAAGGTATTGCCGCAAGCCGTGGTCTTGATGGTACAAAATCAAATATTTATTTGAAAAAGGGTGATTGTACCACAGGTCAAAAAAAATGTACTACAGAACAGCGTGACCGCGCGATAATGGCAATTGTTCAAAGCGGTCTTATGGATCAGAATGTTGGACTGGAAGTCTTTGATAAAGGGGATTTCACCTCAACTAAGGAAGATAAGAAAATCAGGCTTACAAGAGCTATTAATGGAGAACTTTCCCGCTTGATTAAAAGAATTGACGGTGTAGAAAATGCATCTGTGTTTATTTCTATTCCTGAACAGACTATGTTTACATCAATGCAAAAACCTGTTACAGCAACGGTTCAGCTTGTTGTTCCTACAGGTTCTAAACTTGATCAATTAAAAGTAAAAGCTATAACAAACCTTTTATTGGGTAGTGTTTCAGGTCTTGAAGCCGAAAATATTTCGATTTCAGATACAAACGGTAATGTTTATCACAGTATTATGAATGCCAGTGACGAAATGCTTGCCCGTATTGAGGAAAACGATAAATATATGCAGCAAAAAGTTCAGCTGCAATTGGATAGATTAATTGGTAAAGGAAATTATGTCGCAACGGTAAGTACATTCCTTCGCCAGGCTCCTGCTGAAAAGTACAGCACAGATTACGATCCTACGAGAAAAGCTTCTGTTAATGAGCAGTCATTTACGGAAGGTTTGGGCGATCAAACCCGTGACAGTAATAAAAATGTTAATGCTGTGAGTGTTTACTTGCCAAACGGTATTGCCGGCGGTGGAATGGATTCAAGTCAGGACAGAAGTTATTCCCGTCAAGCTACAGAAACGCAATATGGTGTAAGCAAAACCCAGTTAAATGAATATTTGAAACCGGGTATGGTAGAAGACATTTCGGTGGCTGTTACTATGGAAAAAAGCGCGCTGCCTGCGGAAACAACTTTGGAAGAATTGAAAGCTCTTGTCGCAAAAGCCGCAAGTCCTAAGGTTAGTCCTGAAAATGTATCAATTGCATTCTCCGATTCTGTTGACCCATACTTAGCTTCAGATAGACCTGTAAACCTTCCAAAACCTGATGAGAGTGGAAATCCATGGTGGCTTGCAGTTGCATTGAGTGCAATTGGTCTGGTTGTTGTCTTTAAGGCTGTATCAGATAAGGTTCGTCAGATTCAGGAAGCAAATGCCATGGAAGTTGAACGTTTAAGACAAAAAGAAGCTGAACAAGACAGAGAGTTAAGCGATGTAAATATGAGAGCTGCACAACTTTCAGACAGACAGCAGGAACTTGCCGCAGGATTGCTAGAACAGCAAAATAGAGAATACATTGCAATACGTTCTCCTGAAGAAATGCTCACAACTCTTGAAAATATGTCGGCAAATCTTTCCGACGCTGACGGTGAAGAAGCTGCAGATAAGATTAAGAGCTGGATTGAAAAAGGTTCTTAAGAATAAAATAAGGAAGGTTACGAATGTTTATAAAAGCCACAATGAAAAATTCGGCAATTTTAAACAAAAAATAATGGAAAGGCGATATGAAAAGTATCGTAAGCAGTGGTAAAAATGGCTATACAAGGATTTGATTATAAAGCGTTCGCACAAAATTTGACCCAGCAGGCTCAAGAGCTTGTCCCTCAAGATTTTGACCAAAATCAAAAGGCTTATGTTGCCAATACTCTTTTGAATTTCTCAACAATTGCAGGAGAAGCACTGTATAACGATACAGAGTCAAATTTCAATGCCGATCAGGCAGCAATGATTACTCAAATTATTGCGGAATGGTCTTTCCACAAGTCTGTTGACCTTATCCGTTCCGGTATTCCGCAAATGCACTGGGACGGCGTTATGCAGAAAATTGCATTCACCATTTTTGAAATAGCAAAACAAACCTTTAAACAGGGGCTGCCGCAAGATCAAATTTTACAATTAATTGAACATCACGTGAAGAAAACTTATCTTGATGCTATTGCAGAATTAAAAACAAAGGGCGAAATTGATGAGCAGTTAATGGAAAAAGCCTCAAAACAGTCAAATATTGACCAAATGATGCAGCAAATGCAAGACAGCGGCGAAGTTGAACAAGCTCAGGCTGCACAACAAGCACCACCTCCGCCTCAGCCACAGCCGGTTCAAGCACAGCAGGCACAGCCTCAGGTTTCTCAAGGTGGTGTTCCTGCCGTACAAGGCGGGTCTGATGTTGCCGCTCCGAAGAAAAGTCCGTATGCTCCGCCTAAATTGTTGAAACTTGTGACGGTCGCTTTGCTGTTAAAACGCGTTGATGAAGAAAAAGTCCAGTCAATTCTTGAACGCTTTGATCAGGAAACCGCAGGCACAGTTATTAAATATATGTATGTCG
>USHE01000171.1 GCA_900554385.1 uncultured bacterium
ACAACTGGTGCTTACAGAGCAACTGAGTATATTAAAGATAATATTAAACTTGGTGAAGCTGACAGTATGAGTGCTAACGTTGGAAATTCAAAAGAAGTTGTAAAAATTTGTACGCAATATGCGCAAAAAGGTATGATTAATATCTTTATCGCATTGTTTACATTTGCATTGGCACTGGCTTGTCTTTCAGCTCCAACTGCTTCAACTTCTGCTCCTGTAGCGTTTTTCGTAAGCTACTTAATCGCGATTGCCGTATTTGGCTTGTTCCAAGCTGTATTTATGGCAAACGCAGGCGGATGTTGGGATAATGCTAAGAAAATTGTAGAAGTTGATATGAAAGAAAAAGGCACTCCGCTTCACGAAGCAACAGTTGTCGGCGACACTGTAGGTGATCCTTTCAAAGATACTTCTTCAGTTGCAATGAACCCTATTATTAAATTCACAACATTATTCGGGCTTCTAGCAATGGAAATCGCAATCAGTGAAGCTTTTCGTGAGATTGCACCGATTGTTGGCTGGGTATTTTTAGTGATTGCGTTGATTTTCGTAATCCGTTCATTCTACGGAATGAGAATTCCTTCCAATAAGTAGGAAATATCTAAAAAAGAAAACCGCTCCGGTATTCGGGGCGGTTTTTAATTTTTAAAGTTTAAAATCTAAAAGATCCCGTAAATCTATATCAAGTGCGTTCGCAATTTTTACCAGTGTAGAATATTTAGGATCATTTGTTCCGCATTCAATTCTGCTTAACGAACGAGTTGTAAGTCCCGTTTTTAGTGACAGTTCAAATTGTGAAATCTTCCTTTTGTTTCTTTCGTATTTTATTTTATAGCCAAGTTTTAATAAGTCAGTTTCTTCCATTTCTTTATTTTATTTGATTGACTTTTATAATGCGATATATTAAAATTCAAATATAAGACATAAAGTATATGAAAACGAAAATTAGTATAAGTAAGAGGACATGTTTATGAGATTTGAATTCAAAAACAATCATGCTTTTACATTAGCGGAAGTGTTGATTACACTTGGTGTTATCGGGATTGTAGCCGCTATGACGCTGCCTGTACTTATTGGAAAGTATCAGAAAAAACAAACAGAAGTTCAGCTTCAAAAATCATTTACTGAGCTTTCTCAATTATTAAAACTTTCTGAAGTGGATAACGGGTCGGTGGAATATTGGGATTTTACCTTGTCTGGAGATAATTTTTATTCCAAATACCTGAAACAATATTTAAAAAAAGTTCGAGAAATACCGAACAAGGATTTTAAAAAATATATGGTATATACTAACTTAAACGGGCAGAAATGTACGGGAGAAGTTTGGTGTACACAGGGTGACTCTTTTTATTCTTATCTTGCAAGCGGCTCTGTAATAGGAATAATGACTCATCCGGGACAAGATAAGTATAAAGCCGTATCAATTGACATAAACGGTGATAAAAAACCTAACCAGCTTGGTAGAGATGTTTTCATCTTTGCTGTTTCAAAAACTCTAAAAGGTTTAGTCCCATACGGCTTGCAAGATGCAGGAATCGTTGGCGGAGTTTTTAAAGATTTTGACCGTAATAAAATTAAAACAGGAGGTGAATATTAATACAACAAAAATAAAAAAGGAATCTGGTGTTCTGCTTTGATATATACTGACGGCTGGCAAATAAAAGATGATTATCCGTGGTAATTTGTTTGTGCTATACTTAAGCTACAGATAAATTAATAAGGAATAGATAGCATGAGTTTGACAGTATATTTAGGGATAGACGTAGGTTCGGTTACAACAAAGCTGGCTCTTGTAGATGAAAAAGGTAAGTATGTTGACAGTTACATGCTTAGAACTGCAGGTAAGCCGGTGCTTGCTGTACAGAACGGTCTTAAAGAATTATATAAAAAGAAATTAACAGACTATAACGTTATGGGTGTCGGAACCACGGGGTCAGGAAGAAACCTTGCCGGTGCATTAGTTGGTGCGGATATTATTAAAAACGAAATTACTGCACTCGCCGTTGCTGCAAGTATTAATGTTCCTGGGGTTCAGACTATTCTTGAAATTGGCGGTCAGGATAGTAAAATTATTATTCTTCGTGATGGTATTGTTACTGATTTTGCGATGAATACTGTTTGTGCGGCAGGTACGGGAAGTTTTCTTGATCAGCAGGCAAACAGATTGAATGTGCCTATTGAAATTTTCGGTGAAACTGCCCTGAAATCGACAAATCCTGCTCGTATAGCAGGACGCTGCGGAGTTTTTGCGGAAAGTGACTTAATTCATAAGCAGCAGCTCGGTTATCCTGTGGAAGATTTATTGTACGGGCTTTGTCAAGCTCTTGTCAGAAATTATCTTTCTAATTTGGCTTTAGGAAAAGAACTTTTGCCTATTATTACATTCCAAGGCGGTGTAGCTACAAATTCAGGTATGGTAAAGGCTTTTGAAGAAGCTCTCGGGCATAAAATTGTCGTTCCTGAAAATCACCAGACTATGGGTGCAATTGGTGCGGCACTTCTTGCCATGGAAAATCATCAGTATACCGAAGCTGAAACTAAGTTCAAAGGCTGGCAGGTCGGGGATATGCATTTCCATTCTGTAACCTGTGAATGTAACGGTTGTTCCAATAATTGTGAGGTAATTACAATTCTTGAAGGTGAAACAGATGTCCCACATTACGATAATATCAAGGATATTAAAGGTAATATCATAGCTCGCTGGGGCGGTACTTGCGGAAGATGGGATATTTCATAAATTAATAAAAAAACTCCGTTTAATAACGGAGTTTTTTTATTGCTATAAGATATTGAATTCTTCTTTGTTTACGTTAGCTTGTAAATCTTCAAAGTTTTCGAATACTTGTCCGAACTTTTTATCTTTGAGTTTCAGTATGACTTGATTGTTTTCTGTATAAGCGTAGCCAGACGGTTTCGCATCTTTGTCATATCCGAATATAATTTCTTTTATTGTAGTATTATCTTCATTAACAGTAAATTTTTTCTTTTGATTCGTTTTAGCATCAGAAATTAATATAGCTATTCGTGTTTTTTTGTCAGGAGTTTGAGTACTGACTGTTTTTACAGTTTCGATGGTATCTGTATCCGATATAATACTGATGCTTCTTTTTCCTGCAAATTCATTGTTTTTGTCAAATAAAACAACTTCTTTGTATTTGTCGCCGAAATCAGAAATCCCGCTGTATTCTACTTGAGTTTTACCATTTTTTAGCGTCACAATGTTTCTGTGTGTAAGGTCGTC
>USHE01000172.1 GCA_900554385.1 uncultured bacterium
TGCAAACCCTTGGTCTGTGAGGAAACTAAGTCGCCCCCCCCCCCGTAAAACCGTTACTATGAGTGCATTTCATGCCATTTCCTCCGTTAATTAAAAACAATTCTACTATCTCATTCTATCATATTATGATATATTCTTCAACCTAACGAATTTTGCGCGCAAACGACAAACCCGCAGGCAAATCCAAAACTGTATGGATATAATCAGGATGAACATTTATCGCATCAATATAGGTTTGGACTTTTTCTTTGTGAGATAGGACATTATCACAGGTATAAATCCCGCCAACTTTTAGATGAGGGTGTATAAGTTTAAAATATTCTACAGACTCTCGCTTATTGGCATCCACAAATGCGAAATCAATCTTGAAATCTTGCGGAAGTTCTTGCAAAATATCACAAGCAGAACCGGGATAAATGGTTATAATATCGGAAGTCCCGCATTTTTCAAAGTTTGCCCTCGCTATTGAGTAACGCTTTTCATAATATTCAATTGTATCCAGAGTTCCGCCGTTTGCTTTTAACGCCGCAGAAAGCCAAATCCCCGAATACCCGTTTGAAGTCCCGACTTCCAATCCGCATTTCAAGCCTTCATTTTTAATTAAATTATACAAAAACAAAGCTGTAGGGCGTGAAATATTCCAGAAATCACGCTGAGTTTTTTCAAGTTCTATTAGTACATTCTGTGTAGCTTCGTCAAAATCTGTTATCATTTTCCTATTTTCTTAATCTTATTTGCAACAACAATTGAACTTACGGGAGTGGCAATCGGATTATCTGCGATTACCGTTTTGGTATCAAGGTTTAACACAATATACTTTCCGGCTTTTGCATCAGAAATCAATGCCAGATTAGTACCGTCAATTCTATTGATTTTGGTAGAAAAACCATTTGTCGGCAGCACAATTGTATCCGTTAACTTATCTCTTGAAGTATCTATAACTTCTATAGTATTTTCCATAGCCCCGAGAACAAATAAATCATTGTTATAAACGAGCATATCAAGAGGTTTTTCTGTAACAGAGTTCTCTGACATCAGCCCGTTGGTCGCATAATCAACAATTGCCAGTCTGCTTTTGGTACGGCTTGTTATATAAACTTTTCCATTTACATAAGCAATTTTTGAAACATTAGGAAATTTACCGATTTCTTTCAGCAAATATTCGTTATCGAGTTCAACAGCCCATATTGTACTGGTTTGCTTGTCATTATAAAAAATCTTTTTGCCGTCATCGCTCAAGATAATCTTTTCGCACATACCGTTTAACTTAATCTGTCTTTTCAAAGTCATTGTTTCCAGACTAATAACGTATATGCTTGAATCTTCCGGACTGGAAACATACGCAACTTTGTTATTATAATCCATTATAATTTCATCTGGCTGTGTTTTAATTTCAATCTGTTTAATAACTTTATCATCCGCAAGGGAGATTACATCAATCGTCTTTTTACCATATGAAGTTACCAGCAAAAACATATCGTCATATCCCTTTATCATAATAGGAATATTGTTTTGCAGAAGTGCATATTCAGGAATTTTCTTTTCAGGATTCACCACCTGAATATTCTTAGAAAAACTTGTAGAAACGTACAAAATTTTATTTTTCAAGGCAGGAATTTGAGCAAGAGAATTTATTTTATTATCGCTTACTGCCTTAGGCTGGACAATAGGCGCAGTCATCATAGAATCTTTTGAAGTTGGAATTCTGAGATTTCCAACGATATTTTTAATATTCTGAGGAACGCTCAAATTTGCAGGAACAAGCATATCCTGCGGCAAAAGCCCTGTTCTAACTTCAAGCGGAACATCCGTCAATTTTGCCAAACTTTTGTTCCCTTTAGAATCAACAATAACTTTCATTAAAACATAATCATTACTGAAAATAACGACATCCGGCTTTTGTGCTAAAGTTTTTCCCGCTGGAATTGTCGATTTTATTTTGAATTCTGATTTTGCATCAAACTTGGAAGGAATTAACGGGAGATAAACAGGACCGTCAGGGAGGATAATTACACCGTCAAATCTGAAATTAACCTTAGAAAAATCTTTCGTAATACAGCTTTTAATTTCATTAGGCAATTGCGTTGCATAAGCGGAAACCGATGCAACAGATGCAATTGCAAGTGCAATTATTAATTTACGCATTATTGAAACACTCCTTTTACTTTATCCATCAAAGATTCTTGAGCTTTTTTCCCTGATTTTAACTCATAAAGCTGTTTATACAAGTGTCTTTCCGCATCAGAAAGCTGCGTCGGAATTTTAACCGTAACAACAACAATATGGTCGCCGCGCTGTGACGGACGGGATAAAATCGGCACACCGGCATTTTTAATTTTAATAGTATTCCCGTTTTGAATTCCTGCATGAACCTGAATTTTTTGTTCACCGTCAAGAGTTTTAATCACGACCTCATCGCCAAGTACTGCTTGCGCAGGAGATAATTGAAGCTTAGTATAAACATCCACACCGTCACGTGTATAATAATCTGTCGGTTTACCGTGGAGAACAACATATAAATCTCCCGCTCTGCCGCCGTTTGTACCGGCATCTCCTTCACCTGAAACTCTTATTTTTGAAAGATTATCCACACCGGCAGGAATTTTAATTTCTATTTTCTTATCTTTTTCAATTTTGCCATAACCTTTACAAGCCTTGCAAGGATTTGAAATTTTCTGACCTGTACCGTGGCAGTCAGGACATACTACAATTTGCGTAAAAGCCCCAAGAGGTGTTCTTGCAACACTCTGCACCTGACCGGTTCCTCCACAGGTAGGACAAACAATAGGTTTTGAACCCTTTTCTGCACCAGATCCTCCGCAAGAAGGGCAAAGTTCCAAATGGTCAAACTTCACTTCTTTTGTTACACCAAACACAGCTTCTTCAAATGAAATTTCAACATCAGCCCTAATATCATCACCAGGTTGAGGAGCGTTAGGATCAGGTCTTCCGCCAAATCCAAATCCGCCAAAACCTCCAAAAACCGAATTAAAAATATCATTTAAAATCAACAGACTTGGCTGTTGCCAATCTGGAAGTGACATTGGGTGGCAAGCCCTATAGCGGTTATCCGGCGTTTAGTGCTCCCGATGAATATTTGTATGCTGTTAAAGAGGCCGGTTTTGATGTGTTGCTTACAGCGAATAATCATTGTCTTGACCGAAGGAAAAAAGGATTGGAACGCACCATCCTGATG
>USHE01000173.1 GCA_900554385.1 uncultured bacterium
TGCATCTTCAGTGTTCTTAGACCTCATCTTCCGCTTGAGATAATCTGTAGTTACGGCTTCCGTTGCAAATGCAAGGTTATCACCTTCAACAGAACTTGCCGTCTGAAACTCACCAGCCCCCGGTCCGGATAGAGTAATTGAACCCATAGGGTGTCCGCTTAAAGATACCGCATTGGTTACATAATCAATGTGAGCCAGAGTAGATTTTTTAGAAACAAGCATTGGATGAACTCTTACATCCGCTCTGTTGTCATCGTCCAGATATGCTGACGCAATAAGTTTAATCTTGTAACCCAAATCGTTTGCCGCATGCATATCCTGCGCACGAATATGAGTTATACCTTCTCGGTACACATTTTCAAGTTTAATTCTCTTTTTGAAAGCAAGAGTTGCAAGAGTTGTAATCTTGTACGCAGCATCAAACCCTTCAACATCCCCTGTAGGATTAGTTTCCGCATAACCCAAATCCTGAGCTTCTTTCAATACATTCTCGTAAGACGCGCCCTGAGCATCCATATTGGTCAAAATATAGTTCGTTGTGCCTTTCTAAATAGCTTCAATTCTTGTAATCTTATTGCCGGCTAAAATTGTTTTTATAGGCATTATTATAGGAATTCCGCCAGCAATAGCTGCTTCATAAAGAATTACTCTATTATGTTCTTCCGCATAATTAAACAATTCCTCACCTTTTTTAGCAAGAAGTTCTTTATTCGCCGTAACTATATGTTTTCCATTTTTAATCGCAGTCTTAATCAATTCAAAAGCAGGCTCAACCCCGCCGATTAATTCAACGACAATATCCACTTCAGGATCATTAACAACCTCAAATGGCTTGTCGGTAACAATCGAATTATCTAAGCCCTCAATATTTCTAGGCTTATTAATATTTTTTACCGCAATTTTTACGACTTCAATATTGTCAAATGATAGCAAAGTCTTGAATACACCTGAACCAACAGTGCCAAGACCAATCAAACCGATTTTAATTTTCTTATTATTATTTTCCATAAATAAAGCTTATCACAAACAATAAAAAGCTCAACCCGAAACAAATTCAGGTTGAGTTTTTTTATCTAATTTAAACACTTATGATTTTTTAATAGTATCGTAATCTCTTACAATGGTAGACTTATCATATTTACCAAAGTTGTTCTTAGTTGTAATGTGAGTAACAGAATTAGTATCTCCAATAACTTCTCTTTCAACTTTTTTAAGAAGTTTGCTTGTTTTTCTATCGTAAACTTTCATTGAAGATATGTAATATTCCTTTGGATATGCATTTCCATGCATATCTAACTTGCTCATTTCCATTTCAATAATTTTTGAGTTTCTGCCTTCTGTCTGCAATAAACGTCTTACTCCATTAGGAAATCTATCCTCAGTCACAAGGACATTGAGTAAACGTTGGGGTTTAAAATCTACTTTCATAATTTCGTCCTTCTTTATTTAGTGTAAATCATACACTATTAATATAGTACGAAATTTTTTTTGTGTAAAGAGGAAGTTACCTAATTTTGAAAAAGTCTTTCACAGAAAAGATTATTTTAGCAACCAATTTTGCAATAGAGAAACCTTCATCTTCAAAACCTTCTAAATCTTTTTCAAACACAAAACTATCAAATTCGTTCTTTTTGGAAAAAATACTTTCATCAAAGCATTGTTTTCTTTTTTCTTCTTCCCGATTTTCACCCTGCTGCATATAACCAAGGTTTCCGCCGCCGCCGTCATTTTGCATACTTGCCGCCTCCCGAACCACAGGTTTTGAGCTTGCTATGTCAAAAGTATAACCACTCATTTCCTTTCCAACCGGGGCTTAACCCGATTGCCTTTCATATTTTTCCCTTATATATATAAAGTATTTTTAATAAAGAAATGTTACAATTTCAAAGTGTTTGTAACAATAAATTTACAAACAGTTATCGTCAAACTTTATAACAGACTGGCACTTAAAACCAATCTCGAACAAATCTCTTTTTCTTATCGCAGAAGTAATATCCGGACGAAACTCCGGAGTATTCGGGGTTAAGAGAATTTCCACAATGTTATTATCTTCGTCATAATTAATTTTAATTTTCTTTATCAAAGAAAGATGCGCCCTGTCTAACCCGTCCGCTACTCGAAGTATCCCGCCAAGACATTTCACAATCTTACGTTCTTTTTTTTCAAACCCGCCATACAATTCGTGTTTATTTTTATCAGGAAGATTTCCTCTATGATAACGGCAAATAGATGCGGTCATAAGAGTTTCTTTCTCACTAAAACCTTCAATTCCGTGTTTTATAACCATATCACGGGAATGCTTATTGTGAGATTTTGAGTCTATGTAATACCCAACGTCATGTAAAAGCGCAGCAGCTTCGAGAATTTTACGTTCACGGTTGGACATTTCTTTCACCTTTTCGCTAACTTCATCAAAAAGCATCATACTCAGGCGTCTTACTTCCTCTGGATGTGAAGAACTTTTAGAAAATTTTAATAAAATATCTTCCGCACTTAATTTCATTCTGAAAAAACTCTAACAAAAAAACTTTAACTATGCAAATTTTATGGTATAATATGATTTGTATAGGGAGAGATTATGGCTGAGATTAACAATAATTTTGAGAACATGAATTTTGACATTCCGCCAGAGGTACTTGACGAAATTCAACAAAATATTGAAGAAATTATTAATAATTTTCCAATACCGGAAAATAATAAACTTGATGTTATCAAAAAGATTAATTTCATGTACTCCCACACAAGACACTTATCCTTAACCGATGCCCTGACAGGTTTGTATAACCGCAGGCATCTTGACAGCAATATTGAAAGAGAATTTTTACGAGCAAAAAGATATCACAACGAATTAAGCATCGCCGTAATCGATATAGATTTTTTCAAAAAAGTAAACGACACTTACGGACATTTATGCGGAGATTATGTGCTAAAAGAAGTTGCATATATGATTTTGGATACTCTCAGAAAAACAGACATGGTTTTCCGATATGGAGGGGAAGAATTCGTTGCAATACTGACAGAAACTCCAGTTGAAAAAGCAGTTATCCCACTGGAACGTTTAAGAAAAACAATTGAAGAATACCCGTTTGTCTATAACGGTGTAAAATTTCAGGTAACAATAAGTGTGGGCTTAAATTCAACCAAGTCAGATGCAGAAACCGCAGGAGAATTTAAGCCCACACTTAT
>USHE01000174.1 GCA_900554385.1 uncultured bacterium
AAGGTCGGAAAGAAAGCTTTTCTTTTCACAAAAGTAAAGGGACAGAAAACAACTTAAAATAAAAATAGGGTATGTTTAAAAGGGCTCTTTGTCAAGAGTGGGGTAAAAAGATTTTTGACACAGTTGTGAACCATTGTTCACAACTGTGTTTTCTCTTTTAAGCAGAGGTCATAAGGATTGAAACGAATAAGACCATCGCATATCTGGAATACGATATTGCAAAGTATAAAGTTAATCCGGAGGATGCAGACAAAGTTTCAGAAGAACGTTATAAAATCAGACCGGAGAAGGAGCAACAGGCAAAAGAAGAATTGAAAGATATGTATGGCAAAGAGTTTGATGGTTATCTGTTTGAGGATGCTATGGAAGAAACGGATAAGTTACTGGAAGGAAAAGTGGCTGTAAGGGAAGAGGAAATAGAAGTAAATAGAGATATGAATGAAAGAAGAAGGTTGTGGAGCAATGCAGGTTTAATTAACTTCTTTGCTGAGTGAATCAGATAGACAGTTATATGTTCGATTTTAGGATTTCTACCATTTGCATAATGACATCAATTTCATTGTCATTCAGTCCGGTGACATCAATGGATTTTATAGTACTAATTCCAAGTAAATAGTCAATTGATACATGAAAAATATGGGAAAGATTAATTAATACTTCATATGAGGGATAACGATTGCCTGATTCATTAGCAGAAATTACACTTATAGCAACGTCGGCTAAATCAGCCAGTTGTTTTTGAGTGAGTTTTTTTCTTTTCTAAGTTTTTTGATTTTTTCTACAAAATTCACCATCAGTAGCACCTCTTTTCACAAATAGTGTACTAAATATTGTTTCTGCAAAGGTGTAATAAAATACACATCTTTTAAAGTAGCTAGCGTAAATTTTTAGTCGGAAAATAAAACAAAAAAATAAGAGGAACCCCTTACTTTGTGATAAAGTATTAATTACTACAAAAAACTTTAAAAGAAAGGTATCCTCTTATGAAAGAAATTATACAGTATTTTAACGAAGTTTGCATCAATGAATTATTAAAAGTTTCCGAAAATTTATACAGAGATCCAAGCAAGTTTGCTGAATACATTGAAGAACTAAAAGAAACATTAAATAAACTCGGAGTAGAGATTATCAAAGAAACTCTCGAAGAGATGGATATGGCAATAAAAAACAGTGTAAAAAGAAAGATGAACTGGCATGTTGAGAAGAAAGATTGCGAGAAAGATTTAATTACAACTCTTGGTACTGTATCTTTTATGAAAACACTTTATGTATCAAAAGAAAAGAATGAAGATGGGAAGTTTGAGATGTGCTATCTTCTAGATAAGGTAATGGGATTTGAAGAAAATCAACGGCTTACAGAAGATGCAATGGTAAAAGTATACGAAGAAGCTGTACAGACTTCTTATAGACGTGGAGGTGAGTCTGTAAACGAATCGGACAGTATAAGCAAAACCGCGGTAAAAGATATGCTTCACAAAACAAAATTTCCTGAAATAATACCGGAAGAGCCGGAGAAAAAGAAAGTGGATTATCTTTATATTGATGCAGATGAGGACCACTACGCTCTGCAATTCCAAGAGAAAAAAGGCGACCTGGAAGTAAGTGAAAATGGAAGAAAAAAGAATGGAGCAATAACAAAACTCGTATATGTGTATGAGGGAGTTGCGCCTGAAGCACCGGGAAGCAAACGAAATAAGTTGATAAACACAAAATATTTTTGCAGTGGATGTGATGAATCAAACAAAGAATTCTGGGCAAGGATAAGACGCTATGTTTATACAGCATATGATATGGAAGGCATAAAGAAAATTTATATTAATTCAGATGGTGGAGCATGGATTAAAGAGGGAATGAACCAGCTCGGAAGCATAGAGTATGTATTGGATGAATTTCATCTAAGCAAATATGTGTTAAAAATGACATCACATATGTTGGACAGCAAAGAAGATGCAAGAGTCGGAGTATGCAAAATCATAAGAGATGGAACAAAGAAAGAATTCGATGAAATAGTAGAAAGATTAGAAGGATGCGCAAAAACAGAGAGTCAGCTCAAAAGAATTCAGGAAGCTGCAAAGTATATCAAAAATAACTGGACAGCGGCCAAAAGACGACTTTGGAGAAGAAATGGCGTGTGTGCATGCAGTGCCGAAGGGCATGTAAGTCATGTATTGTCATCGCGAATGAGTACACTTGCTCTGGGTTGGAGCAGACTGGGTACATCAAAAATGGCAAGACTCAGAGAGTGGCATTATAACAAGAACAGTATGCTGGAACTTGTAAGAAGTCAGAAAGCAGAACTGCCTATGGTTGCCGGAGCAGAAGAATTGATTATGAGTGCAAGCGACATAATAAGCAGTGAAATTAACAGGAGAACAAAAGCAGAAACAATCTCAGGAAAATATGAAAAGATAATGAATACAACATTAGGATTAAAAACAAAAAAACAATTAAGTATATACGTAAATCGATGGATATAAATCTTCTTGTTCCTGCTTGATTAAAGTATATCTGACTTGTTGACGCAGTCAAGGATGCTTTGCACCGGAGGCTGTGTCCTTGACTGCGTCAGCAAGTCAGATAAAATACAGCCAAGCAGAACAAAAAGATATTTTTGACAATAAATGTCAGTTGGATTATCATAGATAGTGTTCTAGTACTTCGATACAAACATGGGGAATTCTCTATCATGTATTTTCCGACAACAAATTTACGCGACCTATTCAGTTTTTGAAATTGACAATAGCAATAGGATATTAGATAATATAGTTACTGATATAAAGAACAGGTTTGAAAAATGCTTTACACAACAGGATAGTGTTATGGTATTTAAGCTTTCAGCAAGCTGTGAAGTATTGCGATTCGGCTATGCTAAGAATGACGAAAATGATTTCTTTATCATAACATAATGCAAACCTGAGTCTTAATGTTATTTAAATTGAGGTTATTCAACAAGAATGTGTGCAAAATGTATAAAAATATTGATAAATATAAGGTTAAAAGACAACTCAGTTATGCAAAATGACGGTATAGGAGTTGAATAACCTTAAAGAATTTCTACTAGTGTAGATTAATCAATAAAAATATTTTAAACAATTTTTAATAACCATAAAAAAATTATACTAGTA
>USHE01000175.1 GCA_900554385.1 uncultured bacterium
TGATGCTATTATTCAGGTTGTAAGATGTTTTGATGACCCGAATACAATTCACGTTGCAGGCAGAGTAAACCCGCTTGACGATATTGAAATTATTAATACCGAGCTTGCTCTTGCAGATATTGCATCTGTTGAAAAAAGACAGGGGCGTATTGCAAAACAGGCAAAAGGTTGAGAAAAAGATGCAGTGATAGAAGACAGAGTTTTGAAAAAACTGCTGGAACTTCTTTATCAAGGTACTTTTATTAATATAAAAGAACATTTTGATGATGAAGAAATTCCTTTTGTAAAACAGCTTAATCTTATGTCTACTAAGCCTGTAATCTATGCTGCAAATGTTTCTGAGAATGATTTGAAAGACGGCAACGATTATACCCGTCAGGTTCAAAAGTATGCAGATGAACACAGTGCTGAGATGGTTATTATTTCTGCGAAAATAGAAGAAGAACTATCAGAACTCGGGGAAGAAGCTCTTGCATATTTGAAAGAACTTGGAATTGATGACAGTGGCATTAACAGAATGATTAAGCATGTTTACCATTTGTTAAATTTGAGAACATTTATAACCGCCGGAGAAAAAGAAGTTCACGCCTGGACAATTCCCGCAGGTGCAAAAGCTCCTCAGGCAGCAGGTGTAATCCACACTGATTTTGAAAAAGGTTTTATCAGGGCTGAAATTACTCCTTACGAAGACTTTGTTAAATACGGTTCTTATTCTGCTTGTAAGGATAAAGGTGTAACCCGTCTTGAGGGTAAGGATTATGTTGTACAAGACGGAGATTTAGTACATTTTAGGTTTGCGGTGTAAGCCTTCTTGACCCCTCTCCCACAGTTCTAGCACTCGCAAGCTCTTTAAGAACTGAACCCTCTCCCGCAAGGGGCGAGGGATTAAGCTATTAAGCCAAAGTATTGTCGTGCCTCAGGCAAAATAAAACTGGTTAAGTCACACCATACTCGAAAAAGCGGTTGCGTGCAAAACGATATGACGAATGCCGTGTAGTTTGAAACTCATCGAGCAAAGTGCCTTGTAAGTAGTCTAGCCAATGTATTGTCGTGCCTCAGGCACCGCAGCATTTTTTGAACTTTTTACCGCTTCCGCAAGGACAAGGGTCGTTTCGTCCTACTTTTGACAAATCAATCCCTTCTGGAAGTTGAGGTTTTTCTTCCTGTTCTTCTATTATTCCCAAGGTGTTTGAAAAAGCTTTTGATTTATATAAAACTGTTGTTGATGAATAAATTTTTTGTTCCAAATAATGGGATTTGTATTTTTGCAATAATTCATCAAGGGAATATTCGGTATCTAGTGCTTTATTAACTACAGCCATGAAATTTTCGTGTTTTTCAGCAACTTTTTTAATAAGATTGGCTGAAAATTTATCGTTATAAAGGAAGTACTGAATACATTTGTCATAATCTTTTATTTCTGACGGGTTTTCGATTTCAAAGATTTTGTTAAATGTTCCCCAGAAAGGTACAGCATACATTCCGAGTTCTTCGTCATACACAATCCCTACATCGTAAGTTTCTTTGTGAGAAGAAAATCCGCCGAGGGAATTTTCGAGAAAGTTATCATAGGAATTGTTAAATTCTTCAACATTAAAGAACTGATACTGTTCGGGAAGTTGAATTTTATCGCTGTAGTCGGCCTTTTCTCCGCCTTCTGCAAAATCGTTGAATAAGCCGATAACATCATCCGCAAACTTATTAGTTGTAATAATTTCGTCGGTTCCGAAGTAGTCAAGAAATTTCTTTTGAGTTTCTTTAATTTCTTTTTCAATCTCTTTAGCTTTTTTCGGGTTATCAATGTATACGATTTCAGGGTTTTGAATAATTTTAGCGATAGCAAACCTGTATACGTCATCTCGTCTTGTGGTTGAAAGGACTCCGGAAATTTCCAGTAAATAGTATTCTTTTTCGTATTCAAAAATTCTGGCAACAACGTATTGTCCGGGACCCATTCCACGGAAGGTTGTCATTTTAACAAGAGATGAAACTTCGTAAGTTTTTTCGTTAATTATGTTGTAGAGAATAAATCCGTTTTTTGCAATTTTATGGATTTCAAAAACGGAAGATATTGATTTTTTCAAAGCTTTAACAATTTTTTTAGTTGAAGCCGAAAGACCTTTTTGTCTTTCAAGGTACAAATCAGGAATGCTTTTTCTTTCTTCTCCTAATCTTCTTTCAAAAATGTAGTTAAAGCAGGCAGCCTGAAAAGCTGTATTATCGGAAGGCTTGCCGATTGTTTTTATGTACTCGTCAAAATCAATGTGGACATATTCGTCCGACTGTATAAATTCTGCAATAAGTTTAATAACGTCATTAATTTCTTTAACATTTTCTAAAACAATCATAATATCTCCCTCTTTTACGTAAAGGTTACTTTAAAAAAAACAAAAACTCAATACCTTGGAGGGTAAATATTGGTTAAAATTATAATTAACATTTTTTAATAAAAATATGAAAGTTAGCGCAATTTTTAAGTTGTTCGTGTTTTAATAAGAATATGATGAAGAAGTTTTTGTTAGTGTTAGGAATTTTAATGTTTGCGGCGTGCAGTGCAAACGCGTATAGTATGCCAAGATGGAGTGCATTTCCGCTCACTATTTATATGCCGGACTCTCAGTATGCGCCTATAGTAAAAAGTGCGTTTGAAAGTTGGAAATCACGCTCAAATGGATTAGCACGTTTTATTTTTAAGAAATCACATATCGCAAGTACAAGTTCAAATATAAATATTGTATTCTATGATAAATTGCCTGACGGTAAGGCTTATAAACTGACGGAATATTATGCCGCACGTGCAACTTACCCGTCAAAAGCTCAGAATGGCTATTTTTTGCATACAAATATAAACATTGCGTTGAAAGATGCAAGCGGTAAACCATATTCAAGGCAGCAATTAAAGGCAATTTCACTTCAAGCAATCGGTCGTGCAATGGGTATTCCTTGTCAGGGTGGTGATGTCGGAGTTATGGTTTGTGATGAAAAATACAATGTTTATGACGTAACTAAGGAAGATTATCAGGCTCTGGTTCGAGTTTATAATAGAGTTAACTAAAGCGAAATGGAAAAGTACGAGAATAACTAT
>USHE01000176.1 GCA_900554385.1 uncultured bacterium
TTCATCAATGTAGGCATTGTCATTGCCGCTACAACACCGATGATACCCAAAGTAATCAATACTTCTGCCAAAGTAAATGCGCTCTTGCATGAACCTTTAAACATGTCTACGTGCGTAGCACCTTCTGCCAAAGTAAAACCGAATCTTTTTGTCATAATAAAATACCTTTCTTTTAATCAAATCTCTTTGTTATAATCACTTATAACTATAAATATTCCCATTATATAATTCTTTATAACTATATGTAACAAAAAATTAATACTTTAGGATTAATTATATTTTCTTTTTTCTTCTTCTTTAATAAAATCACAAAGACCTTCTAAGCGTTTATCTTCCATAGCATCAACCAGCTCCTGGATTTGAGAGAATTTCCCAAGAGCAAAACCTGTTTCTGCGAGAAGTACGCAATCATTGCATAGCCTGTAACCGTCATATTCAATAGAACCGGCAAGACACTTTGACTGTCCGCAGCAGTCACATTCAAAATATTCGTCTAGAATATCCGGATTATCTTCAATATCGTCAAGCCTCATTTGTTCAACAACTGCCTGCATTTCCTCAATAATTTCTTTTTGCGTTTTCATAATAAATACCTTATTTTATCAAATCTGCCATTTTCCGTACAGCTTCAGGAAGTCCAGTAAACACCGCACGTGAAATTATACTGTGTCCTATGTTAAGTTCATACAGCCCTGCAATTTCGTGCATTCTGTGAACATTTTCATAATTAAGTCCGTGTCCCGCATTAACATTTAAACCGAGTTTATGAGCAAGTTCCGCAGAATTTTTAAGCTTAAGGAATTCATCTTCTTCATTTACTGTTCCGAAAGCTTCAGCATAAGCACCTGTATGCATTTCTATAAACTGCGCACCTGTTTTAGCTGCAGCACGAACTTGAGCTTCATCCGGATCTATAAACAAACTTACTATTATTCCTGCCTCTAGCAAAGGTTTTATAAATCCTGTAACTTTTTCAAGCTGTCCTGCAACATCCAGCCCGCCCTCGGTTGTGACTTCTTGTCTTTTTTCAGGAACAAGACATATTGAATGAGGTTTTATCTCAAGAGCTATTTTCTGAATATCGTCAGCCATCGCCATTTCAAGATTTAATTTTGTTTTAATAGTTTTTATAAGTGTATAGACATCCTCATCTTTAATATGGCGTCTATCTTCTCGAAGGTGAGTAGTAATTGACGTTCCACCATTTTGTTCACAAATATCTGCGGCTTTAATCGGATCCGGTTCAAACCCTCCTCTTGCATTTCTCAAAGTCGCTACGTGATCTATATTTACACCTAAAAACATCGTTTACCTCTTTTCTAAAATTTCATCTTTGCAATCTTTAAAAGTGCCGTGTAGGAAGGGAGAATTGTAATAGTTTCTTCTTTATCCTCAGAAGATGCCGCTATTTCAATAGCCCTCTTAACAGACGGTTCTACCAGAATTTGGCTTTGCGGAATACCTGCATATTTTAATCTGGTTGCCATATCATTCGCCCGAACCCCAGATGTAATAACAAGTTTTTTAGCATCTTTCAACTGTTCAAAATCGCTGTCCCAAAGCCAGGAAATATCACGTCCATCAGCATAGTTATCATTAATTGCGATAACAATATTAGAATTTAAATCTACAGTTTTTAAAACTTCGCTTGCACCTGTCGGATTTTTTATGAGTTGAATAAGAGCTTTATGACCTTTTATCATTCTCGTTTCAGTTCTGCCAAAAATAGACTTATAAGTATTTAAAGCATCCTGAATAGTAACATGCGAAAACCCTGCTTCCAAAGAAACTGCTATAGCAGCAAGAGCGTTATAAGCATTGTACAAACCTGAAAGATAAACTTTAAAGTTATAAATATTTTCTCCATGTTTTACTTTCAATTCCGAAAACTCAGGATATACTTTTACATCTGCTGAATAAGAGCACTCCGGACGCTTATAACCGCATTTTGTACAGAAATAATGTCCTTCCTGTGCCATAAAATGTTTTGTATACTGCAAAGGATTACCGCAAGCACAATTAAAATTTTCAGAAGGCGCATTTGATTCATGCTGATAAGAACAGTCATACTCGACACTTTCAATTCCGTAAAACACCGCATTCCCTGTCTTATCAAAAGTTGAAACAAGCGGATCATCTGCGTTTAATACAAGTTTTAAATCAGGATTTTTATCTATAGCATTCTTTATAAATCCTGCTGTTGTAGCCAGTTCCCCATACCTATCCAACTGATCACGAAAAAGATTTGTCACAACAAGATAATCAGAGTTAACATAATCATACAATTTTTGAAGATATGCTTCATCAGACTCGATTACGGCGTAATCGAAGCGTTTAATAGGGGCTAAATTAAGTGCAAAAATATTTGCAACACCGGTCAGCATATTTGCACCTTTAAGATTATGAATAACAGAATAACCGTCAGTTTCTATAATATGCGAAATCATCCCGGATGTTGTCGTTTTTCCGTTTGTACCGGTTACTGTAATCATATTTCTTTTAATATAACTTCTACAATTTTTCAAAAAATCCGGATAAAATTTCAGAACCATCTTTC
Source organism: uncultured bacterium (assembly GCA_900554385.1). Taxonomy (GTDB): domain Bacteria; phylum Cyanobacteriota; class Vampirovibrionia; order Gastranaerophilales; family Gastranaerophilaceae; genus Scatousia. The sequence goes on from USHE01000176.1 coordinate 2,558, forward strand.
CTGCAAACGAAGTTCCCGAAGATTTCGAAAAAAGCTTTATACCGGTAAAAGCAGCCCTTGCCAGTAACAATGATAAGTAAAATTTTAAAGGTTTAACCATAAATAGTCCTTTGGGCGTATTCCAATTCTCTCGTGAATAATTTATACTCACAATATAATACAAAAGTGTAAAAAATAAAATGTATTTATTTATCGCAATAATCTTCATAGCAGAACTTATAATTGCCTCAAATGTGATATCCTGCATAGTTAAGGCAGATAAACGCATTTGTTCATTGAATGAGCAAATAATACAAACTATGCCTAAATTACAAATAGGATTGTCTGGCTTATTAGTGTGCGTCAAATGTATATAATCTACATATGACTGTGCAGCA
>USHE01000177.1 GCA_900554385.1 uncultured bacterium
AAAACATTATAAAAACATGAGCGACTTTTCGAAGAGGGCGCTCTTTTTTTATACTCATTTTTGTCCTTTCTTATCTTCTTCAACAACTTTTTTCATATAATTTCGAACGTCATAAGTAACAATAGATCCAGTTTTAGCCAAAACTTTTTTATATTCAGAATATAATTCTTTGGGAATACGCATTGATACATTTTGGTATTCTATCGTTGATTTCTCTCTAGCCATTTATAACACTCCTTTTATGTTCATAAGAACATTATACAACTTTATATATATATATTCAACTACCTTTTTATCATTATATTTCCAAAATTTTGTTGGCGGTTTGTTGACTTTTTGTTGATCGCTGTAACACTTGGTGTGTATGGGTTTGTCAGGGTTTGTTGACCGATTTGGCACTCGGCACTTAAAAGGGGGGTCGTAGTACGGTCGCAAAATTCGCTCCCTCGCCCCCCTGATTTCCAAATTTCTATCCCGCACGAATAAAACCATGGGCGCTGCCCAAACCTGCAAGCTGTGTCAGCTTGACCCCATAAATGAGCGGGAGCTCCCGCTCAAACTCACCCCGCACTCGCCGTGAGGCAGGCAAAAAAAGCAGGTGTGCTTTTCTTTGCATGCGCAAAAGTGTCTTGGCCTAGTGAGTCTGTCAACTCCTTAAAGCCTCCTAGAACGGCTAAAAGCCGTTCTACGTCGATTTACCGTTGACGGACAGTAAATTATACGGGTAGCAGCCAAAATGGCTTATAGAGCAAATTAGAGGCATTTAAAAGCAATCTTCAAAGCCAATAAAGTCTGAAGGAGTTGGCGACTGGACTTTATTGGCTTTGAAGATTCCAACTGACGTTCGGCAAGGAAGAGACCACATATGGCTCTTATTTTCTATCTAGTGATTCCAATAGAAATGTTTAGAAGAGTATATCGTGAACTTATAAGGGGCTTAGAGAAGCATATTTAGTCTTTAAATAGATGCTGAATAGATTCAGTAGCAATTGCTTATATTATTAACGTAGGGCTTAAAGTTGAAAAAATTTGAAGGAGTAGATTTTATGTTAAGTGTATTAATTCCTTTAGTAGCTAGTTTAGTAGCTAGTTGTTTGATTGTTCCGGCAATGACATATTACCTTAATCGGCGATCACGTAAGGTTGCCAATTCCGAGTCAGATATTCTAGATGCAATTTCAATCTTGAAAGATGATGTTCATTCTGCCGATAGCGGATTAGCGGTGATTTCCCGTGACATATTTGCTTTTGTCAATAGTGGAACTGACCTTATAGATGACCATACTAGATATTTTTCGTCAAACAAAATGCAATTAGCCCGTGACTGGGAAACATATGGGTATCATTTTAGCAATAAGGATATTAATGTTCTGATGCATAAGTTACTAGATGAACTGGATGAAGCTGACGAGTCTGTGATGAATATTAATTCCTCAAAAGAAGCCATTAGCTATACTTTCTATGATTGTGAAAGGCCTGAAGTTAAGGAACTATGCAGTCTATTGAACGCCGAGAGAAAGAAACTAGTGAAATAAAGTTAAGAGAATCAGCAGACCGAGTAAAACGAGGTCAATGCGCACTTATACACAACATGAAGTTGTGCCATGCTAAAAACCTAAAATTTTGTATCAGAAGTCGACTAATCGACAACAAAAAAGGACGGATCTAGTTATCCGTCCTTTCATCACATCATTCAGTTTCTTTATCGATTTCATTTGATAATTTCTTAACAAAAAAATGTTCTGTTCCAGTTAACGGATACTGTCTTTTTACGTAAACTTCTTTAAATCCAAATTTGGGATAAAAATCTTTACCTTGAAAATCAAATGTATATAAAAATATATTTTTACAATTACTCCGTATAGCTAAATCTTCGGCTTTTTTTAACAAATCCCGACCTAACCCATTTTTGCGCAAACTCTCATGAATAACTAAATAGTCTATATCCATCCAATTACCAAATATTTTTCCTGAAATCCCCCCCATAACATTCTCACTATCATCTTTTATGTAAATAGCAAAATCTGTTTGATTTGCAGTTTCAAAATTTTGCTTATTATACTTTCTGATCATATTTTGTAATGTCATTACGTCTGATTTTTCTGGTAATAATGTTTCTTCAAATTTCATAATTGCTTCCCCCTAAAATAAAATTAAACCCTTACTTATTATTCAATACTTCGCCTGTATCTTTATCAATATCTGCCCGACCATATCGACGTTCTTGATAAACAGCATCGAAATATAACCTTATCAGTCCAGTATGAGCTCTCAACACTGAATTTATAATTTTCATACTAGGCAAGCCATATTCAACCCCATGTAATTTAACAAAGCGCCTTAATTCACGCATATTTGCTAAATTATGATCATCAATTAAATCGCAAACATCATTCAACATATCGTCTTTATCTTCGACGTCAAGCGTTACATAACGATCAATATCAAAATTATTCAACAACCTAATATCAGCTTTAGAATATTTATGCTTATTTTTAGCAATAGCGTCTTTTGATTCATGCGTTAAATACAAATACATATTTTCCATACTCGTACTTACAATCTGAACCATAGCAACACTTTTATCTCCCAAAGAGCGCTTAACTTTCAAACGCACACTTTCAGCAGTTACAGGATTTTTTGAAACATAGATTACATGATAATGTTCTTTTTTATATTTTTGTCCCTCAACATCACTTAAATCCTTATCATGCAGAGGACTAATAGCAATCGGAACACCTATTAATTCTAAGTTATCTATCCAGTCATTTGGTATGCTTTCTGGATAAAGCAAAAAGGTGAAGTATCTAGCTTTTTCTTTACTCATTTGATATAATTACCTTACAAAAATTAGTAAAAACATTATAAAAACATGAGCGACTTTTCGAAGAGGGCGCTCTTTTTTTATACTCATTTTTGTCCTTTCTTATCTT
>USHE01000178.1 GCA_900554385.1 uncultured bacterium
CATCTAGACACTTAAGAATGATAGATGCACTTCAAGCATTAAAACTTAAACTTGACGATTACGGTTTTATACTAAAAATATGCAACTGCTGTTCTTATTACAAACCGTGTATTGACGGCTCAACCAATATGCTTAAAGGTTTTTGTACAAGTGATTACCCGTCACCGTCGCTCGGCGAACCTAAAAACACCTTGATATGGAACACTTGTACAGGATTTTCGCCTGCGAAATTAAATAACATTATTTCTGAAATGATTAGTCAAGGAGAGAAAGAGGAATAACCTCGTTCAGCATATAAAAAGAGCCGCAGACAATTGTAAGAGTATCGTCCCTTTTTTCTAAATCACTAAGAGAAGTAAATGGTTTTGCTACAAAAGAACATGCCTGCTGGAGTTCATCAAAACTTGCCGAATTTTGATGAGAAAAATGATTGAAATAAATTTCGTCATTTTTGTCAAATAAAATTTCCATCATTTTCTTATAATCTTTATTTCTAAGACACCCGAAAACAAATCTTCTCTTTTTATCAGGATAGTAAAAATCAAGACTTTCTCGAAGTGCCATTGCTCCGTTCGGGTTATGAGAACCATCAACAATTAAATTTTCACCTATTAATTGAAAACGACAAGGATGCTTAACTTTTTTTAGCCCTTCTTGTATAAGATTTTCAGGAATATCAGGGAAAACAAGCCTTACAGCCGCAAGAGCAAGTGAAAGATTTTCTTGTTGAAAAGTCCCTTTTAACGAAAGATTATCTGTATTCTCAAAAGGAGCAACCATTAAAAAGAGAGAATTGCATTCGTCAGCCCTATCTTTTATCGCCTCGTACCCTTCACAGGTTACAACAGGACAATTCGGCTTTATAATTCCCGCTTTTTCAAATGCTATTTTATCTTTAGTATTTCCGAGCCGTTCGGTATGGTCAAGATCAATATGCGTAATCACAGCACAAAGATTATTTTTTATAACATTAGTAGCATCATATCTCCCGCCCAATCCTGTTTCTAATACAACGACATCAACACTCTTATCAGCGAAATATTTAAACATAACTGCTGTAAGAATTTCAAATTCTGTTAAATGAATATTGTTATTTTCGGCAAGAGTACAAATCTCAAAAACCAATCTTGCAAAATCTTCTTTTGATATCTCGACTCCGTTAATCTTAATTCTTTCAGTATAATTAAAAATATGCGGCGATGTGTACAGCCCGACAGATTTACCTGCTTCTTGCAAAACGGAAGCCATAATTGAACAAACAGATCCTTTACCGTTAGTTCCTGCAACATGAAAGAATTTTAGCTCATCCTGAGGGTTTCCCAGCAACTCTAACAATGCTGAAATTCTTTCCAAACCAAGATTTATATAAAATTTTCCCTGAGAAGTCAAAAGCTCCACAGCTTGTTTATAACCATTTTCCATACAATTAAATTAAAACAAACCTATAAATTTATCAACTATTAACCTCAACCACTAGTCAATAAAGCTTATTTTGCCACACTTTGCAATTGTGCCGCAATCTTATCTACACCATCATACTTCGCAAGCTTCATTGCACACCCTTGCAGTCGGGCAAGCTTTTCTCTATCAGTAATTAGCAGTGTTAAATTTTCCAGCAAAGTTTTTTCATTGACATCGTGGTCTTCAAGATACAAAGAAGCCCCCTGTTCGACCATATATTGAGCATTTTTACGCTGATGATCGGCTGCCGCATGTGGATAAGGTATAAGCAATGACGCAATACCACTCGCTTCAATTTCTGACAAGCTTAGAGAACCTGCCCGCGATACAGCTATATCAGAGGCTTTTAAAACAGTTACCATATCATCAAAATAAGGTTTTATTATCAAACTCTTATCAGCCTCATACTCTGGATAAATCTTCATGAGCTGTTCTATAACACGTTCAATATTCTTTTTCCCTGTTTGAAATATAACCTGCACATCATACTTATTAGTAAGCGTTTTAATAATTTCAACAGCAGAATCGTTAATAGTTCTTGCCCCCTGCGAGCCTCCCATTATGCACACAGTAAGCCTATTATTAAGTCCCAGAGATTTTCTGGCTTCCGACTTAACTAAAGTGCGAAAATTTTCTCTTATAGGATTACCGTTCACAAAATAATTCTTGTTGTTAATAAAATCTTTAGCACACTCAAATGCCAGAGAAACTGCACTTGCATAAGGGGCTAATTTTCTTGTCACACGCCCAGGTTGTGCGTCACAATCGTGCATCATATACGGAACTTTTTTTATTATACATGCGATTAGAATAGGAGCAGAAACATACCCGCCAGTACCAAAAACCGCATCAGGTTTATATTTATTCAGGTAACCTACAGATTTTACAACAGATACACCAAGTTGAAATGCCCATTTAATAAATGAGAAACCTATCTTTCTCGGCATTCCGTGAACATGCACAGGCAAAAATTCATAATCTTTATTTTTAACAATATCAAATTCGAGATTTTCAGGATTTCCCACATAATAGACGGTATCGCCATTTTTCAAAACAGCATCCGCAACTGCAACCGCAGGATAAATATGCCCGCCTGTCCCGCCACCTGTTATAAAATATGTTTTATTAGACATTTTCAACATTCCTTATCTTCTTAATTCTTTTCTTAGAAATATTCAACAAAATTCCCACCATGCACAAAGACACAATCAAAGATGAACCACCGTAACTAATAAACGGAAGTGGAACTCCTGTTGTAGGAAAAAATGAACTTGCAACGCTTATATTCAAAAAAGCTTGAAAACCAATAGAAAAAGTAATTCCGACAGCCAGCAATTTTCCAAACATATCCGGACAGCGTGAGGCTATCATAAAGCCTCTATGGATTAAAGTCCAGAAAAGACCGATAATCAATACACAACCGACCCATCCTAATTCTT
>USHE01000179.1 GCA_900554385.1 uncultured bacterium
CGGAAGTATATGCTAAAACCCAATCAGAATTTGAACAAAATATCCGGTCCATGCACTTGCCACTGTAATATTCCCAATAGCATATTCAAGCATCAAAATCCAGCCAACCATCCATGCCATAAATTCGCCCATAGTAGCGTAAGTATACGTGTAAGCACTTCCCGCAACAGGTATCATTGCGGCAATTTCACTGTAACACAGTGCGGAAAAAACACAGGCAACAGCAGCCATTACCATTGAAATTATAATGGCAGGTCCTGCACCAACACCCTCAGGCCCGCCCTGAATAGCCGTCCCGATAATTGTGAAAATTCCGGTGCCAACCACCGCACCTATACCAATTACGATAAGGTCGAATACGTTTAAAGTCTTTTTTAATTCTGATTTTTTACTTGTTGCTATTAATTCGTCAGTGCTTCTTTTTGACAAGCAATTAGCTATAATCGTTTTAATATTCATCTATTTCATTAATTCCTGTTTTTTTAATTCAACTTTTTCCAAGTGAAGTTTGTTTTCGTTAATTCTATTTTTTACAAAACCATACAAAAGGTAAATCATTGCGCCAACCCCGAGCCAAACAGGGAATAAAAGTGCTGAACTTGAAGGCTGCATAGATTTATAAACCATTAACCCCCCGCAGGTAATTATTCCCATAGCAGGAACAAACGGAGAAAACGGTACCTTAAACGGTCTTTCTCTGTCAGGATCTGTTTTTCTGAGAATTAAAACGGCACCACAACCTATTATAAAAGAAGAAACTGATCCGTAATTACATAATTCTGCTGCAACATCGAGGTTTAATGTCAAAATACCAACAACAGCAAGTGCACCTACTGTCCAGGTTAACAACGCCGGAGTATGGAATTTTTTATCTAATTTTTGAAATCTTTGAGAAATAAAGTGGTCACGGCTCATTGCATAAAGAATTCTTGTCGCAGCCATCTCTAAAACCAGAAGAACCGAAGTTAGTCCGGCAAGTGAACCAACAGAAATCAAGCCTGCAGCCCAATTTTGTTTTGCCATAGTCATACAATATGCCATTGGAGCTTTTAAAAACGCCGCAGGAACAGAACCTGACGTATCCTGCATACCTGTAAGCACCAATGCAACAAGAACATATACAATTGTCGTTATAACGAGTGAACCTATAATACCGACAGGTAAATCTTTTTGAGGATTTTTACATTCTTCTGCTGCCGTAGCAAGCGCATCAAATCCAATGTAAGCAAAGAATATTAAAAATGCTCCCGCAAAAATTCCCTCAATCCCGTTCGGTGCAAAAGGAACCCAGTTATCAGGCTTAACAAAAAATGCACCGGCAATAACAAACAATGCAATTACAGCAAGTTTGATAAACACCATAATTCCTGCCATTTTTGTAGAATCCTTAGTTCCTCTGACAAGAATTGCTGTCATTAAAATAACTATTAATATAGCAGGCAAATTAATACAAATAGGAACACCTAAAAATCTTGGGATAAAGATATCAGGATTTTCCGCCGCAATTTTACCAGCAGTAAAGACATCATTAACAAGCCATACAGGCGGATGAGCAATAAATGCTGGCAAGAACTTTTCAAAACCGCTTAAAAATTGTATAAAATGATTTGACCACGCACACGCAACGGCAATAAATCCGATTGCGTACTCAAGCATCAAAACCCATCCCACCATCCATGCCGCAAATTCACCGAGAGTTGCAAAAGTATACGTATAAGCTCCACCTGCAACAGGTATCATTGTCGCAAATTCACTATAACAAAGAGCCGAAAAAATACAAGCAATTGCTGCAACTACCATTGAAATCATAAGCCCAGGACCTGCACCGAGTGCAGAGCCGTCAGCACTTCCTGCAGCCGCAATACCGACTACCGCAAAAATTCCCGAACCAATAATTGCACCGACGCCAAGGATTATCAAATCCCAAACGCCTAAAGTCTTTTCAAGTCCTTCTGACTTTGCTTCCTGAAGCATTTCATCAGGGTTTTTAATACGGGTAATAGTTTTCAAAAAATTGCGAGTCAATGTCGCACGATTGTACTTTTCTGCCATTCAACATCCTTACTTATTTTCTTTACAAAGAGGGAAGCCTAATTCTTCTCTCTGGGCTACATAAAGTCTTGCGACTGCAGAAGCCATAGTTCTTACACGATTGATAAAGTTAATTCTTTCATCTTTACTGATAACCCCTCTTGCATCCAAAAGGTTGAAAGTATGTGAACATTTCAAAACATAATCGTAAGCCGGAAGAACTAACTTTGCCTCAACACAATTATCAACTTCTTTTTGATAGAGGTCAAACATAGTAAACAAGGACTTCGCATCGCTTACTTCAAAGTTATATTTTGATTGTTCAATTTCATTTTGTAAGAAAATTTCGCCATATTTCAATTTATCATTCCACATAATATCGTAGACTGATTCTTTATTCTGTAGATACATTGCAATACGTTCAAGTCCGTAAGTAAGCTCCAGAGCAACCGGCTTAACCTCAACTCCGCCGACCTGCTGGAAATAAGTAAATTGAGTAATTTCCATCCCATCAAGCCAAACTTCCCAGCCAACACCGGCAGCTCCCAAAGTCGGAGATTCCCAGTTATCCTCAACAAATCTGACGTCATGTTCTTTCAAATCAATCCCCATAGCCTCCAAACTTTTCAAATAAAGTTCCTGAGCGTTATCAGGTGAAGGTTTTAAGATAACTTGGAATTGATAGTAATGTCCTAACCTGTTTGGATTTTCGCCATATCTTGCATCAGTCGGACGTCTGCAAGGTTCAATCATCGCAGTATTCCACGGTTCTGGACCCAATGAACGCAAGAATGTTGCAGGGTTCATAGTTGAAGCACCTTTTTCTATATCATAAGGCTGTTGGATTATACATCCAT
>USHE01000180.1 GCA_900554385.1 uncultured bacterium
AGAGCCTACTGCGACTCCAAAATGACGAACTTTAAATCTTCCACAACCATCATTCAACCACGGATTCAATCTAGCTCCATCCACAATAATTGATGAAACAGCAGTACCGTGTCGATAATCACTCGGATTCTTTGGAATACTATTATCTACCATGTCGTGATAGTCTACCCACTCACTAAAATATACATTCTTATCAAATAGAGTATCAATAACACCTATTGTTGGTTCAATGCTCGGAGATGGAATAGTAATCATGCTTTGCTGATACTCTTGAATGAAATCTTCTGGCGACAGTTCAGCTAAATCAACTGTTGCCATAGAAACTAGGTAAGGAGCTTTTTCAAACAACAGTTTCAATTGATTTTCGTCCAAAAATACAGTTTGGTTATCCAAAATCCTACTTGATAAAATATCAATTCCTATATTTTTAAACAAACTTTTAGTATCCATACCAGTATCAAATAAAGTAATGATGCTTTGTTTTAATTGAGGAGTAGCCATTTCTACCTCGAAATCATCAATATATGAAACATCTGCAATCACTTGCTTAAAAGTTGTTTTTGGTAATCCGTATTTCTCAAATTTTATTTTATTGAAAAATAGTTCATCATTTTTAAATATTGTCTGTGTTATACCATCTTTAAATTTGTATTTCATCACATCGCAAGATTTTGAGAGGAGATTAATACTGTTATCCAAATCTGATATATCCACAAAATATGTTATAATATGCTTATTTTTTTCAGCATTAAACTTCGCTCCTACAATTGCGAAATTAGAGTCTTTTCCTTTTAACAGTCCTGCTATACGATTGCTTTTTGCAACGATTTTATTATAATAAACACTGATCAAAACGCCTTGAAAAGGTTTTTTTTCGTGTTCCCAAAAGCTTTTTATTTGGTGCAATTTATCTATCAATCTAATCAGGTGTTCTATAGTAACTACTTTTTTACTATTCATCGATATGCCATTGCCGCCTCTCTGTTTGGAAGCTTGGACAAATCGTTTTCCTTTTAACTCAAGAACATTGTTCATTTAATTAATCCTCCTTACTCAATTTTCTTGATACAGCACTTTTAGATTCTCCAGTAAGTTTTTCTATTTCCCTTACTGTAAAGCCCATATCATATAATTGACTAATATCAGTCTTATTTAAATTTCCAATCAAGCTATTGTATAGCCTTTTCAAATAGTCATGTTCGTAATTCACATCACTAAACGCTAAGGATGTCTTAATAATATTTTTTAATTCGCCTGGGTATGGAAGGTGAGGAGCCAGATTTAATATTTTTCTAAACAATCGAGTGTCTTTTGCAACACCCTTAAAATTTTTTATATAAGAGGAAAAATAAAACTCACCTACTTCAATTAAATCCTCTTTGCTATAACGGTCAAAATTTATTATTGCATCAAATCTCCTTGTAAGAGCCTTATCAAATTTTGAAAAAAGATTTGTTGTTGCAATAATCACAATCTCTTTATTTAAATCAGTTAATCTATCGAGTTCCCTCAAAATTGTAGAGGTTACTCTTCCCATTTCACGCACATCATTGGAACTTACTCTATCCAAAGCAATTACATCTATTTCATCAAACAAAATAACTACTTTGTTTGAATTGGGAATTGAGTTTATTTCATTAAACACACTTGTTATGTTCTTGTTTGTTTGACCAAGTTTACTATCAATTAAATTGTCAAAATCAACATAAAACAATGTCCTATCTAACAACCGTGTAACTTGCTTGGCAGCCTCAGTTTTTCCGCTACCGGGAGAACCTTCAAACAAAAATTTATTAATACCTATATTATGGTTTATTGCATTTATGATACCTTTTATATCCTCAGTAATTACTATAGGAAGGTTCAAGGGCTCCATGCCTCTTATATCTATCTGTTTTAGAAATTCACTTTCAAAATTGCTACTTTGAGGTGTGTATAAATTAGACTCTGCAATTAAACTCATTATATATTCAGCAAGCTGATCATCTCCTATGCTGTCAAAATATCTGGCAATAATTAACGCTTCGTTTCGGAAAGCATTTTCATTTTTCTCAACATGGTATTTTATTAAATTCAAAACATTTTGTTTTTTCATGCTAGCATACCTCCATATACATTTTATATTATAACACAATGTGGGACAAAAGTCTATATATTTGGGACAAAATTTCATTTTATAAATTCAAGTTACCTCTTAAAATCATTTGGTTATGTAAAAAATCTCGTTTGTTGAAAATAAACAAACGAGATTGGAAATGTTTAGATTTATATATTGCCATCGCTGCCTGTACGCAGTTTTTGTATTTGCTCATTAAACCTCTGGTGCTTGACAGACTTCACGGCAATTCCTATGCAATATCTGCTTACAAGGAAATCCAATAGATACTCTTTAGGAATTTGATAACGCTGTTTGATATAAAAGCATTTCAGTTCTTTTTTACCGCACCTGCGACTAACCGAGTTTTTATTGTAGCCCGTAAACTGAGCTACCTGCTCAACCGACATAACATCTGGGTTATTTTTTAGCAGTCGTTTATAATACTGCCGCATACGGATTAAATCCTCGTGTGTGAACACTTCATCAAAGGACGGAGCTTTTTTATCTCTGCCTTTTCCTTTGTAAAAGCCGTCTGGGGCTTTGAATAGCTCTGGGTAATCATCTCTGTCTTTCAAATACTGAATAACATCAACCGTCTTGATTTTGAAGCGGCGTGTTTTTTTGCCGCTATCTACGTTCGGCACAAGACCGCTTTCCATTAAAAACAAGCAGGTTTTTTTGCTGATATGACAGATACGGTACATCTGGCCTTTGGTTATGTATTCGGGGGTATTGCTACATAATCTCGTTGCAATATTTTTCTGTAATCATCACT
>USHE01000181.1 GCA_900554385.1 uncultured bacterium
AAAGGGTGAACTCTCCACCCAAATGGGCTACTAATACGCTGTCCTTTGCAGGGTTTAATCCATATTCCTTGTGTTTGCTTCCCTTCATATCCGCCGGTATCTGCTTTTTTCAAAAGTCTTGGGTCTGTATCAAACATTGATAATGTTACAGTTGTAATCAATTTTCCGCATATAGTCGTACTGATTATCCCCTGATGTTTCACATAGCATACTTTATAAGCCCTGTTAAATTCAGGCATGGTACTGCTTAACAGACTTATAGCTTGCCCAACCCTTAACTGTGGTTCAAATACTGTGTCAAGCTCAACGTATGCGTTTGCTCTGCGAGGGCTGCCTAATAATCCGGTACTGTCTGTAATGACTTGAATATCACCGGGTAAAACATCATTTTCGCCTATAATATTCAGTTGTAAATCTTCGTTGACAAATATTTCATATTGTCCATAATGACGGCGCAGAATGTCCATTGTTTGCCCGATAAATGTTCTGCTGCGAGTTAATGGTGGAATGTCGGGCGTTATATATCCCAGTTTTATATTAGGATTTTTCGCATTTAAGGCTGCTATGATGTCTTTAAATTCCGTTCCTTTGGTAAATGTTGAATTTACGTAGCCGTATTTTTTTAATGAACTTTGGTTAATTACTTGCATTTCAGTAATCCAATCAACCCCGCCGCTTGGCTTGGAAGATAAACACTGAAGAACGAACCCTCGAAAGATTAAGGGCATAGTGTCACCGTAACCGGCATACATAGATATTTTGATATATTTTTTTGCTTCAAATATATCTTTCCATAACTTGGCTTGAATTGTCTTTGATAGATTGTAAAACTGAAATACAGCTCTATTAGCGCTAATATACGTGCCTAAATCGGTCATAAAATTACAGGTAAAAGAAGGAAACGCAATCTCAATTACTTCATCATCAATACGGTTGTAATTTTTATCCCAATGACCGATAATAAATTCAGCTCTGTAATTTCGACCCCATTTAAGCATATTACTATACCTTTTTGTAGTAATTACTTTCGATAGCCTGAACGTCTTGTTTTGTGAGCAAATAAACCTTTGCATAGCCTGATGCAAAATCGTCTATGTCCATTGGCTCTTCGTTGTCTGCAGTATCGCAGCGCAAGCCAAAAGGCAGCCAGTTTTGATACGCACGCAGGATATTATATGAAGTCGTAAGTCTTATATTTTGATAGTTTATGTCGCCGTATTGAAAGCCGAAAAACCAGCCCTGACATATTGGCTTGTATTCAAAATTAAATTTGACTTCTAAATTTTCATCAATAATCATTGTAATTTCTTGTTTTGGTTCGTTACTTAAATTTGTAAATTGATACATTTTTTACTCCTATCAGCTGCCACTTGCACCAGTTCCCTTAAAAATGTTTTTATTTGGGTTAAGTGTATCGACCTCTTTGCCTTTATCTATACCTTTATTGACAGGTTTTGACATCGCCTGTTCATATCGGTTTACATAATCTTTAATGCTTTCAGATTTACTTTCGGTAAATCTAATTTGTTTAAATGTGACTGTAAAATCTGTTATATCTGCGTTTTCATCACGTTTAGGCACCAATGACTGAATAACCATATTATCATAGCGTTTCCATGTTGTTTCTACGGTAAATAAAGCTCGTGATTTGTACATAGCTTCAAAAAATAAAAAAGCTCTAGTTTGTGCAGATTTCAACTTATAAATGTTTTGAAATTCTTTGAATAAATCTACAGCATTAAAAACTTTTCTTCGGATACTTCCTTGTAATTGTTCAGAATTATTATTGTTTACAGTTTTACTCGCGGTAGATTTCGATTGAGCATATTTTTTTTGAATAGTAGCAGGTGTTAATTTAGGCAAAAATTGAGCTACTAATGCCATTGTCGGGACGACTTTAGCGAGCATATCCTCAATTTGGTTAACAGAATAAAAATACTCGCCTTGTAGTCCTGTAAGGGTGATTGTTAAAGGTTTTTGTGTAATGTGATCTTGTACAGCAGTCCCGGAATCAACATAATGGTCTGTAATATCATTATCCATTTTAACCTGCTCTGTAAGCGGGACATTAAAGCGAAAGCCTGCAATACCTGTGTTTTCAAGCACACTTACTACAGCTTCGCCTACATTTATTGATTTTTTAAACAATGCTTGTATATACTTTGAATTGCGCAATTTACTTTGTGCAGTATCTAAATAATCCAAAATGTCTGATGATAATTCTTTTATATTCTGTGTTGCCATACCTCTATTATACAAATAGAACTTAATTCAGCTATCTTCGGGGCAAGTTTTCAAGTTGGAACTGATTGAATTCTAATGATTGAATATCAAGCTGATTTTTTACTTCTTGTCCGATTTCTTCGGCGTTTGAGCCTGTTATATGAAAATTATAGTTATAAGTTACTGATGTGGTTGAATTATGCAAATTTGGCGGAAGTGTGGTTAATCCTTGTGTAATAGGTGAAGCAAACCCTGTAGGTTGTCCGGCTTCGGGGTTAATGGGTTTAAAGTTAAACGGATTATTGCTAAAATCAATCTGTCCGCCACCTGCGACAGGTACTGATAATTTGCCACTTGTATTGCCTAACCTCCGCTGTTGTTTTGCTAAATTGGCAGAACCCCAAAAATGCGCACCTACAAAAGGTCTAATAAAAAAAGATAAATAAGGGTGTGTTTCTTCGAGAACTTTCTTTGCCGCTACTCCTGTCGCATAGGGTGCATCTTCGGGTGCTTTTGTGCCATTTAATAAAGCTGCCGCATCTTTATTAAGTTGAGTGGGAAGAGGTGATACTTTAGATGTAAGTTTATCAATAAATTTCTTTGTCGTGGTTTATAATTCGGCAGTTGCATCTGCAGCT
>USHE01000182.1 GCA_900554385.1 uncultured bacterium
TGCTTTCTTAATTCGTTTACAAAATCTTCGGTCGTTGCATAAGGGCCTATCAAGCCCAAGGATTTCATTTTATCCGTCGCTTGCGTAAGTTTATACTTCACAGTTCGGACCTGCTCTTTGCGAATTCGTTCGTTTACGTTCGTCATTACTGTAGGCAAAGTCATTGCGGCAACTATGCCCACTACTCCAAGTGTTATTAGTACTTCCGCAAGGGTGAAACCAAAATAGCATGAAACAAGTTCACGATGACGTGAATTGTTCGTCATTCCGAATTTAGTCCGGAATCTGTATTTATCAATATCCGATGTTTTTGTGTTTTTTGATGTTTTATTTTTTATTCCAAACAAAATAATTTCCTCAAGTTTATATTGTATACATTATTAATATATCATGTTTTCATTAAGATTTCAATATTTTATAATGTATTAATTATTTAAATTGTTATTTGAAGTCATTATTCTATTAAAAAGGGGTTTAAAATATGATTTCAGATAAGGTTTTAATTGGCAAAAAAATTCGTTCATTGAGAAAGCAGTCAGGTTTTACGCAAGAACAGTTCAGCGAAAAAATAGGTATTGAACCGGCTCCGTTGAGTAATATTGAAAATGGTAAAAGTTATCCGTCTATGCAGACTGTGTTAAAGGTTTTTAAAGAATTTAATATTACTCCTGATAAGTTTTTCGATTGCGAATATTACAAAAATGATAATGAATTAGAAAATGAAATTATAGAAATAATAAAGAAGCAGTCCGGTGATAAAAAACAAATTTTATATAGAATAATTAAATGTTTTGATATATAATTCCCCTAGAGGTTTTGTATTATGAGAAGCGATAATATTAAAAAGGGAATAGCCAGAACACCGCACCGCGGTCTTTTGATGGCAGCGGGCGTAAGCCGTAAAAATATGAATGCTCCGTTTATCGGGATTGCAAGTTCTTTTTCTGATTTGGTTCCTGGGCATATCGGAATGAGGGATTTGGAACGCCAGATTGAAAAAGGAATTCATTCTGCAGGCGGTCAGTCTTTTATTTTCGGAGTGCCGGCAATTTGCGACGGAATTGCAATGGGACATAGCGGAATGCGTTATTCTCTGCCGTCAAGAGATTTGATTGCGGATTGCGTTGAAAGCGTTGCGGCTGCTCATCAGCTTGATGGTATTGTGCTTCTCTCAAATTGTGATAAGATTACGCCGGGAATGCTGATTGGAGCTTTAAGATTAAATATTCCTGCTATTATCGTTACTGCAGGACCTATGCTTGAAGGTCACTGGCAGGGTGAAGATAAGCTGACAATGATTTCTGGTTCGTTTGAGGCTGTCGGAAGATTTCGAAATGGTGAAATTTCGGAAAATTGTCTGAGATGCTTGGAAGAAGAATCTTGTCCGTCCGGCGGTTCTTGTCAGGGTATGTATACTGCAAATACAATGGCATGTCTGACGGAAGTAATGGGAATGAGTTTGCCTTACTGTGCTTCTTCATCTTCTGTTTCGGCTAAAAAACGCAGAATAGCTTTTGAGAGCGGAATGCGTGCTGTTGAATTAGTTAATGAAAGTGTTTTGCCTTCTGATATAATAACTAAAGACTCTTTGACTAATGCGATTATAACTTCTCTTGCTGTAGGAGGTTCTACAAATACATTTCTACATATTCTTGCAATTGCTAATGCTGGTGGAATTGATATCTCCATAGATGATTTTGACAGATTGAGCAGAGACGTTCACCAGATTGTAAAAATTAATCCTTCATCAAAGCTTACTATGACAGATTTTCATAATGCTGGCGGTGTTCCTGCCGTTATGAAATCTTTAAATGGTATTCTTAATGATTGTAAGACGGTTTCAGGATTGAATGTTTCAGAAATTTCACAGCAGGCATATCAGGATGAGCAGGTTATTCCAATTTATGACAAATCCTCATATACAAGTGCGGGGCTTGGAGTGCTTTACGGAAACCTTGCAAAAGACGGGTGCGTCGTAAAAATTTCAGGTGTGGATGAAAGCTGTTATGAGTTTGAAGGAATTGCAAGACCATTCGACTCGGAAGAAGACGCTATGTCTGCATTAGAAGAAGATAGAATTAAAGAGGGCGATGTTATTGTAATTCGTTACGAAGGTCCTAAGGGTGGCCCGGGAATGCGTGAAATGCTTGCTCCGACCTCTTTGCTTGTGGGTAAAGGTTTAGGGACAAAGTGTGCTTTGGTTACGGATGGAAGATTTTCCGGCGGAACCCGCGGGCTGTGTATTGGTCACATTTGCCCTGAAGCCGCAAATGGTGGTGTTATTGCTCTTGTAAAAGACGGGGATAAAATAAAAATAAATATTAATACCCGTTCTATAGAACTTTGTGTTGATAGTAAAGAGCTTGAACAACGCCGTAAAGAGTTAAAACCGTTTGAACCAAAAGTAAAATCAGGTTATCTTGCAAAATATGCAAATAATGTGAAAGATGCCAGCCACGGTGCGATTGTTTAGTGCTTTTCGTCCCGTCTTACAAATTTTAAATCATAGCCTAAAATATCTGCAATAATTAACATTTCGCGGTGTGTTATTGTTTCTTTGCGTAGTTTATTTGAAAGATTATTCATTGAATACGGTTTGTTCAATCTCTTTCCAAGAGCGGCTGCCAGTTCGGTAAGCGATATGTTTACATCAAGAAGAATTTTTTTTAAGTCGTTAATTATCATATTTACTCCACTAATATGTTTAATATTGTACTTTATGCTTAAATGCTACTTAAATTTGTTTATATGTGAATTGACAAGTGAACTTTTGCATGTAACAATGAACGTATTAGTTATTTGTGTGAAAAATAATTAAGGAGGTTTTGTGAAAAAAGGTTTTACTCTCGCAGAGGTTT
>USHE01000183.1 GCA_900554385.1 uncultured bacterium
ATTTTTTATTGTAAGTATAGTCCTCATGCTTTTCGGCGCATCATTTAAAGCCTACATTGTAAGGGTAATTCTGGCAGTTACAATTGTAATTATACTTTTCTTCGTAGTTCTTTATAAAAAAAGACATGCTTTTTCAAATAAAAATAATTCAAATACATTATGAAGTTTTACAAAAATACGATATAATATATAATGTATAAATGTTTGATTTGAAAAAACAAATCATTAATAAATAAATAAAAAAGGATTATGAAGTTATGAATAAGAAACTGATTTTACTTTTAGCAGGCGCACTGTTTATAGGAGGAGTAAATCTTGATATGGCAGCTTATGCGATATCCGGTCCGTTCGGCTATGATTTGCAAAAAGATATTAATCGTAAAAAAAGCGCTCCTAAAAGCTGGGAAAGCAACGTGCCTAAAGAAACTGCTAATCAGACAAACTCTGATAATACAGACGCTATTACAGAAGACTCTATCTTTTTAGAAAAATATTCTGCTAATGTAAAATATTACCCGAACGCAACAACAAAAAGTGCGATAGCCAAATACAAATCAGGCAATTATACGGGTTCACTTCAAGAACTTTACAGTATATTGAAAAAAGATTCAGCTAATGCTACAGCATATTACTATCTGGCAATGGTTTACACTAAAATAGGAGAAACCGACGCCGCTAAAGCATGTTATCAGATGGTCATCAATCTTAACCCTAACGATACAATTGTAAATTATGCAGAACGAGGTAAAGCCTGCTTAACCGATTCGACAAAATGCGGAATTGAAACAGCTATAAGTGACATTAAAACAGAAGAACCGCTTGATGAATTAGATAAATTTATCCAAGCACCTTACGGCAATGGTTTTTCAGATGAACTCAACAAAGAACTTCAAGAAAAACACCTTAAAAAAATTAAGGACAAAATGAATAGAGGAATACAGGTAAGTCCGGAAGACCTTGAGAAATTAAAAGAATATGAAAAATCCCAAACCTTAAAAACTGACAGACTTGCAATGGCAAATGATATGCCATCAAATGATGAAATAATAAATGCTGTTCAGGTTTTAAAAAGAGCAGGCTTAAATATTTCAACCCAAATGCCTGAAACTTCAAAAAAAACGCCAAAAGGCAGAGCAACATCTACACCTGTTAATGTTGAACCAATAGCAGAAGAACAACCTGTTCAATCAGCTCAGCCTGTTGCACAAATGCCCACAGTTCAACCTTACACACCTGACCCGCAAATTCAACAGATGTCAATGATGTTGAACAACGGAAATTCTAATTACTCAGATCCAATGATGAATATGCTTCCCTATATGATGCAAAATGACGGAAAAAACATGGATCCTCAGGTAATTCAGGCTTTGATGATGAACTCAATGATGAACAGCCTAAACGGAATGAATGCAACCAATAACAATAATTAGAATTTATGAATGCAGAATATGAAAAAAATTTAAAAAAATTGCTGGCATCCGACATAAACGGATGCCGTCAATTTTTTATGAAAAACGGCTATACTCTTGAAGCTGCCTACTGCAATATATTTGAAGAAAATATTCCGGAAGCAAAAAGATTATTTTTATCAATAGAAGACAAAGACATTCGGGCAAAATGGGGAGTGTTTTTATGCGGGATTATTGAAGGAAAAATTGATGGCTACCCATCTTATTTTGCATTAAGAAATTTTTTTGAACTTGATTTGAACCTGCTAACAATTTATTTCAAAGGTGAATATGTTGAAAATATTGTAAAATATGCAGACTGGTTATGCACAATTAATCCCGAAGTTCACAAGTTCATAGGGAGAGTGTTTTTAAACAATCATCTGGATGAATACGGAATGGCATTTTTACTAAGGGCAAAAGACTACTTTTACAATGATCCTGAACTTCACTATCTTCTTGCCGAACAATACTACAAACAAAATAACATCCCAGATTGCAAAAAATCAATAGAAAATTGTCTGAATGTATTACCTGAATATTTTCCTGCGATACAATTGCAAAGAAAATTAAAACAAAATTGTGAATATTAATTGTTTATGCTACACTATTAATTGCTTTAAAACAAACACTTTAGGAGATACACCAATGATTATAATAATGGAGCGTAACGCAACAAAAGACCAAATTCAAAGAGTAATAGATCTTTTAAAAGAACATGGATTTGAAGTACGTTATAATATGGGTGATGTACACACAGTTATTGACGCCATCGGTGACAAAACGACATTAACCCCAGGCAGAATGTCAGCACTGGAAGGCGTTAAGGAAATTAAAATCATAAGAGAACCTTTTAGACTGGCATCACGTGACAGAAAAGAAGATGATACGTTGATAGAATTCCCTAACGGAGTAAAAATCGGAGGGAATAACAAACCGGTGGCAATGGTTGGACCGTGTTCGGTAGAAGATGATTACGACGGCTTGTTAGAAGTTGCAATAGCCTCTAAGGAAATGGGCTGTGTATTTTTACGAGGGTGTGCATTTAAGCCAATGACATCCCCTTATGACTTCCAAGGTTACGGCGAAAAAGCACTTAAATATATGAAACAGGCGTCAGAAGCTACAGGGTTGCTAACAGTATCCGAAATTATGGATGCATCTGATTTACCGATGATGCTTGAATACATAGATGTTCTTCAAATAGGTGCAAGAAATGTTCAAAACTTTAAACTTTTACAGGCAGTTGGCAAATGCAATAAGCCCGTCATCTTGAAACGCGGACTTGCAAGCACAATCAGAGAATTTTTACTTGCAGCAGAACATATTATGTATCAGGGGA
>USHE01000184.1 GCA_900554385.1 uncultured bacterium
GGGCTTTATTTGACCTCAGAACAGAATTTTGATTATTAGACGTATTTTCAGTTGGGTTTTAGTTTTTCATTCAAGGTTGAAAATATACTTAGCTTTTATGCAACTTTCTTCACAAGAGGATTTTATCGTTTTTAAATATCATTCAATACTTTCCTCGATTCGCCCATCCGTCAAATCATAACTCATATCAAGAAAATCTAATATCTTTGCCTCTTGGACTGTCCCATCCAGAAGAATTATTTTTACTTTTCTGCTTATGTGCAAAATACTACATACAAAATCCAAATAATCTTTAGGAGTTATTCCTGTTTTTATAAATTCTTTGTGAACCGATTCTCTCCATTCGCTCGCTCCTTCACCTGAAAACGTGCTCCATACGCTTCGAACGACTGTAAGCACCTTAACTGCCCAATCAACATACTCTTTCCTATTCACATAATATATATGGGCATCATCAATCCCATCCTAGTTAGTAATTAGAATAGTATATACATTAGCGTCTTTTTCTGTTCACGTTTTTGGGGTATTACCAAATGGAAATAATTTAGTCAAAAAGATTGTGGTTAGATATTTGGTATCAAAAAACGTGATACAAAACAGGTGTTTAAAGCGATTGCACATCAACAAGGTGTTTCCGCATCAGAAGTAAAAGAACGTATTCAATCAACCATCTGCATTTACCACAAGCACGACTGCCGCAGAACGATTGCGGCGATTTCCGACGCACTGCCGGATATGGACGCAGCTATGCGTCCGCTGGCAGAGCAGACGATCCATAAACTGCAAAACATAACCGACGCAGCATTTGAGGAAGCGCAGTTCACCATGACGCTTTCAGACGCAGAGTAAAAGATGACGCGGGCGCGGCAGCCGATGATGACTGCTGCGCCCCGCGTTTTTTGTGCTAAGCTGTTTCCAATCGTAGGGATTGTTAAAAGTCAAGCCGCATCTTAGATAAGTTTGCCCAAACACCAATGATGTCAGAAGATGTAAAATAATAAAAATCAGAAGTTTCAGATTGTAGGTATCCCTTTTTTGTTGCAATACCAATGTAAACAAGTTCGTAATTCGTCCCATCTGAAAGATCAAACACGAATTTTATTGTACTACCGTCGTTAGTAGAATCTGAATTTGCATCTTTCACAGGCAGCTCAGAAAAAAACGTATATAGGTAGTCAATATCCGCTTCTTCTGTTAGCGTTTTTTCCTTGGTGTCTGCCTCTGAGTTAGTATAGTACGTTTCATTTTTCACAACATCTGATGCAGAAAAAGGAAAAACAATATATTCTTTCTTTCCACAACCAGAAATTCCAAATATAATTGCCATTGCGAGAAAAAATGTAAAGACTTTCTTCATACTTAACTTCCTTTTTTAATTTAATACAAACTGTGTACTTGAACCGACTAAACCACCGTCTAATGTGACGTGACTGTAACCAGACCATCCGTAATGGACAATTAGTTTAGTAACAAGCCCGCTTGTTGATGTTCCATAAGCGGTAACTGCATGAAATACTTTTCCACGACTTTGAACTTGCCCAGGAGAATCAGGAAAATATCCGAATACAATTACTGGACGGTTTCGACCAACTTCTGCAAAAATATCGAAATTTGTTACATAGTATGTTGAAGTTGCCGCAACTCCATACTCATTGCAATAGTCGATTAAGACATCTCGAATAGTTAATCCCCAAGAGGAATTCGATTTTCCATAAGAGAGTAACTTGTCTTGCAAAGTGTTTCCAGTAGTTTTTAAATTACCATTAGAATCAAGGAATGAACTGTCAATGACATTTCCCTTAACTTTATGCCAGTAATTCAAAATCAAACACGCTGCTGTATATCCACAGGTGTTATTCTCGGTTGCAGGATAAATTGCATTTTTGATATATTTGTAGTTTGGAATATACTTATTTGTTGCACGTGCTGAAAAATGAGATTGCAGTCTATTAACACTTGCCCTCGAATTTAGATTCGTTTGCATAAGGGCTAATACTTCTGTATCTTTCTGTGTACGAGAGTTTTGTAATGCCGTATCAAATGCAGATTGTAAAGAACGGCATTCAGCAAAAGACATATCGTATTCGTTATGAATTACTGTGTGAACAAATTTATCACCCGACAGTTGATAATAGTTAAGGGGTCCAAAGTAGTATAAGTTTTCTGAAAGTCCCAAATATGGAGAAGGCGAATCTAATGCTTCTTCCAAATACTTGCCTGATTGTGGGTCGAAAATCATATATCCTGTATCACCCACTTCGACAAGTTCAAAATGATTATCACTTAGATCCGACAGAATCTTTGTTGTCAGAGTAACATTTTGACCTGTTTCTGCAGCAATCTTAGCGTTATGAATGATTTGATGCTGATTCGCACTGACCAACCAATTATCTGCATTAGTCTCAGTTTCCATAGCAAAAGCGGTGGCACTTGTCGAAAGCAATAATAAAGAAGCAAGCAAAACACTTAATATCTTTTTCATTATAAGTCTCCTTTCACTTAATTATCTGAAAACATCCTGCTTTGTCTTTCCTAAATATGCGCATAGCAATATTTCATGTATAAACTATGCGCCTATCCTGCTGATTTTAAGTCGCAGCCTCCATAGTGGGCAGGAGAAATAAGCAGCCCCGCGCATAATCCTATGCAGAGTAGTAACCTGTGTCATCGCTTATATCACCTCCTGTCGTGACCTTTTACTCATATAAAG
>USHE01000185.1 GCA_900554385.1 uncultured bacterium
GTCTTTGCCATAGATAAGCTTGCAGGCTTTTTTGTATTGATCGTTCCATTTGATATAGTAGTTTATTGCCGCAGCCGATTCGTCTGTTTCTTTCTCTTACAACGGTTCTGCGTCATCAAACAGAGGTGACATATTCTGAGGTGTATTATCAATGTATTCATCATTTGGTTCAGAACCTTCAATTTCAGTATTTACATCAAAAGGTTTCATATTAAGTACTGTACGAATTATCGTATTCCGCACAGGCTGAAAAACTTTGTTATCAACCAATGGCGGCAGTTCTTTTTCTTTTTGCGTATAGGTCTTGTATTTCAAGCTCTCCAAACTGCACCATTTTTCATAAAGCTGACGGATATTATCGTCATTTGCAAGTTCCGAAAAAATGCTGTTGACTGTTTCTTTGACCTCCTGAGGAAGATATCCATATACTTTTTTGCCTTTAACATTCTGTAACTGAGAATATAGTTTGCGGATAAGATTTTCAAGCTGCGGATTTTCAAAATCGCTTTGCTGAATTTTTCTGACAACACTTTCAAACTCCGTTTTTGATACTGCTTTCAATTCGTCACGGCTTAATGTCTGCTCCTGATATATGGACTGCAAATCGTCCTTAAATATATCGTTTGCAAAAGCTGAACGAATCTTATTAATTCCCTCGTTTGTTAAGAATCCTTCCTTTGTATTTTCGGAATAAACAAGCAGATGAATATGCGGATGATGAGTAGTGTCATGAAATGCGGCGTACCATTTTAAATTGCATAATGAAATTTTCTGATTTTTTGCAATATCTGAAATGTGACGCATAACAAGCTGCCGCCACGCTTCCGAATTATCGTAACCAAGTCTAATTGCATCTTCACGACGAAGTGAAATTACGTGGGACCAGACATTGCCTTTGTGATTTGCTATTTCGTTAGCTACCCTGTCAAGAATTATCGGTTCATCTTTTTCATTGAAAAGACCATGAGAACCTCTTTTCTGAACTCCCGGACGCATAGCCATGTAACCGACAAAATTCTGACGATTACCAATGACGTCAGCGTTACGCTCAATGATCGTACTGATTAGTTCCGAAGCGTTTTCTACAGTAGGGTTCACAGTGTAGTCCTCATACTCAAGGTATCTTTGAGCTTCGGGAAAATCTGAAAGCAGACCACGAAGCAGTTCTTGCTGATTTTTTGTAGCGTTATTATTTCTGTCAATAGTATTTTGATCACGAACTTCAACTGTTTCACGGGTTGCGATATACTTTGTGTAATTTCTGCGCTTGTTTTTACTTTTCTGTGTACCGCTTTTCAGATAGCGGCTTGTTACGATTATTTGCGATAAAGCTATAGTATCTCCTCCTAACCAATATTCAGTTTGTTTCTTGGATGCTTTGTTTTAAGTATCTCTTTTTGTTTTGCAGACGTAACATGTGTATAAATCTGAGTTGTAGTTATTGAACTATGTCCCAACATTCGCTGTATGTATCGGATATCAACATCTTCTTCGAGAAGAAGAGTAGCAAAAGAATGTCGGAACATATGGGGCGTTATATGCATATCTACTCCGCACTGTTTGCAATAGAAATTTATCATATTGCGAACAGACTGTTCGGTCATTCTTCTGCCTAGCTTGTTGACGAAAAAATATCCCGAATCTGGAATCTCTTTTTCAAATAACGAATGATATTTTCTAAGAATACTGAGTACCGCAAAATTTTCAATAGGTATAATACGTTCTTTTGAGCCTTTACCATAGAATTTAACCGAGTTTCCTAACAGATCAACATTATCTGAACGCAAAGTACAAATCTCCGCCACTCTAGCTCCTGTAGCGAAAAGCAATTCGAGAATTGCTGTATTACGAACTGCACTGCGAATCTGATAATCGCTTTTAGCAAACACAATCTGCTGATACGAAAAAGATATTAGTTTAGCTATAACTCCAAGGGGAATGGTTTTCGGCAGCAGCAAAGGCTCTTTTATCGTTGTTTCCAGTTTGTCAAACGGATTAAAGTCGATAAGATCCTGCAAAAGCAGAAAGTGAATAAACGCTTTAAGCGTTGCAAGCTTACGCTTGGCTGTTTTAGGCTTGTACTTTTTGTTGAGATATTCTATGTAGTCCCACAAGGCCTGCTTTGAAAGCTCGTTCGAGAAAACTCCGTACTGCGACAAGTCGATTTTATACGCTCGGATCGTTTTATCACTAAGTTTTTTGTGGTAACGGCAATAATTAAGAAATTCATCAATGTGCAATTTGTATTCAAACATAATGGAAAACTCCTTTTAATTTCAATGTGAATGATTTTGATATTTTTCGTCAAATTAAACAAATGAGACAAGATCTATTATTTTCATTTAATTCAATTTACATCTATTATACCAGAACTTTTGATGTTCGACAAATTTCGGCAAATTGTGAAAATTCACAAATTTTATGCAATTTAATTGACATTTTAGGGATTTGGTGATATATTTAAAATGAGAAAGTTTAATAAGTGATAACTATAAATTATCAAAGGATTGATATAGAAAATGATAACAGTAAATGACAACTTCAATTTTTTCTTAAGTTATTCACATGATATTGAATTATCAGAAGTAATAGAAATATTAGAAGATTTTGAAGAGTGCGGAATACGGATTTGGATTGATTTTGAACACATAGCCGCCGGTACTAAAATCTATGAAACATTTGATGAAGTTTTAAT
>USHE01000186.1 GCA_900554385.1 uncultured bacterium
GTAACACTTGTCCTGCGTGGAAACTAATTCGCCCCCCACCCCGCAATACTTTTGATATCACTGCGTTTCATGCCTATTCCTCCTCTTTCTATTTCCACGCTTGTATATTCCAATTTTAAACTATTTTTTGTAGTTTTTCAAGTATTCAGTCTTTACATTAAAATAAAATTAATTAACATTTTGGAAATAATATAATTATTTATGCTATAATATTGGGTGACACCCTGATTACGGGATATAGACTTGTATAAGCAAGAAAAACGAGGGAATTTTGATGTTGATAAACAAAAATGAAAGAAAATCCATTAGGTCTGTTTTTGGAAAAACTCACGCCGAACTCGGTGATAAAAATACGAATATAGTCGTAATGGATGCGGATCTGGCATGCTCCACTCAAACCGGAATTTTTGCAAAAGCATTTCCTGACAGATTTTTTGACTCCGGAATTGCTGAACAAGATATGATTGCTACTGCCGCAGGGTTGGCATCAGAAGGAAAAATCCCGTTTGTCGCAAGTTTTGCAATGTTTGCGACCGGAAGAACTTATGACCAAATTAGGAATTCTGTCTGCTATCCTGAGTTTAACGCTAAAATTATCGGCACTCACGGCGGAATTACAGTCGGCGAAGACGGTGCCAGCCATCAGGCTTTGGAAGATATTTCCTTAATGCGCAGTATTCCTAATATGTCGGTTATTGTTCCTGCGGATTGCAAAGAATGCGCTGAAGTTATTAAGTTTGCCGCTGAAAACTACGGTCCGATGTACATAAGAATTCCTCGCACAAATGTTTGTGATATCTTTGATGATAGTTACGAATTTGATTTCTGTAAGGTTAAAGTTATCGAAGAAGGGTCTGACGTAACTGTAATTTCAAACGGAGAAACCCTTGCAGAAGTAATCGAAGCCTCCGAAATTCTAAAAAAAGAAGGTTATTCCGTACAAATTCTTCACGCACCTGTAGTAAAACCACTCGACGGCGCAACTATCATTGAAAAAGCAAAACAAACAAAATTTGTTATTACAGTGGAAAACCACTCAATCATAGGCGGTTTGGGCAGTGCTGTGTGTGAACTTCTTGCAGAATACTACCCGATGCCTGTTCACAGATTCGGAATAAACGATACATTCGGACAGAGCGGAAAGTGGGATTATCTGCTTGATTACTACGGACTTACAGGCGAAAAACTCGCCAAAAGCATAAAAAAACAAATCGATATTTACCGCTTGGTAAAATAATTTTATAAGGATTAAGAATATATGATTCAATTCAGATCTGTTACTAAAAAATACAAAAATGATCATTACGCTCTGAAAAATATAAATCTCGATATTTTGTCAGGGGAATTCGTATTTATTGTAGGTTCTTCCGGAGCCGGCAAGTCAACCTTGATGAAACTTTTGTATCACGAAGAATGCCCGACCAGCGGAACTGTTACAATCGGCGGAATTAATATTGCGAACCTCTCTAACGACAAAATTCCAAACCTTAGACGCTGCATGGGAATCGTCTTTCAGGATTATAAACTTCTCCAAAATATGACGATTTACGATAACGTAGCTTACGTGATAAGAACTCTCGGCATCAGTTCCAGAGAAATTAATGCAAGGGTTACGGGAGCATTAAAAATCGTCGGGTTGTATGACAAAATGCATGCAACTCCTGCTGAACTCTCCGGCGGCGAGCAGCAGCGTGTCGGAATTGCCAGAGCTATAGTAAATGGTCCTCCGCTATTGATTGCAGACGAACCTACAGGAAACTTAGACCCGAAAAACTCTATGGAAATTATGCAGATTTTGGATCAGATTAACCAGAGAGGAATTACAGTCATTGTTTCCACTCACGACAGTGCAATGGTAGATTACTTTAGAAAACGTGTTATAACCCTTGATAACGGGGAAATTGTAAGAGATATTCAAGCAGGTACTTATGAATAATTCAAAATTAAAAATAAAGAAAAAAGTAAAAAAACACATCCCGAAAGATTGGTTGTGCGAATTAAGAATACTATACAGATTAACAATGGAAACTTTTTATGACATAAAAAGAACGGGTATTGTTAACCTTGTTATCATAACAACTATGGCAGCTATTTTGACAATATTTGGCGCATTTTTCCGAAGTGCAATGTCAATATCTTCATTCGCTCATGAACTCGGGAATGTTCTGGAAATTTCAGTTTATCTGAAATCAGGTACAGATACAAATATTGCAAAAAATAGGATAAAAGAGTTTGAACACGTTGAAAATGTTAGAATAATTCCAAAAGAAGAATCATGGGTAAACCTTAAACGTGAAATGAGCCTTCCGGATATAAGCAACCCGCTGCCTGATACGTTACATGTTAAAGTTGATAAACCTGAAAATATTTCTTCGGTATTTAACAATATTAAACAGCTGCAGTCAGTGGAAGATATGAGTTATGCACAGGATTTAGCAAAGAAAATACAAGCCCTGAATCATGTTGTAAATACAATTACCGTGCTGGTTGTCATTATCATGGGAATTCTCACAATCACAATTATTAACAACACAATTCAGCTCGTAATTCAATCAAGAAAAGATGAAATTGAAATTATGCGATTGATGGGCGTGTCAAACTGGTATATTAGATTTCCGCTGATTATGCAGGGGGCTTTCTACGGATTTTCGGGTTCTATCATTGCTATACTCCCGATTAACTG
>USHE01000187.1 GCA_900554385.1 uncultured bacterium
AGAGGAAACTAAGTTAACCCACCCCCAGTAAAATCATTGATAAGACTGCGTTTCATCCTATT
Organism: uncultured bacterium; assembly: GCA_900554385.1. Taxonomy (GTDB): domain Bacteria; phylum Cyanobacteriota; class Vampirovibrionia; order Gastranaerophilales; family Gastranaerophilaceae; genus Scatousia. The sequence continues at coordinate 63 of USHE01000187.1, forward strand.
TTCCTTTCTCTTAATAATATAAAATCCGCAGCTACTTATTTCGCCACGGACTTTATAATAACAAATTTTCATAAATATATCAAGTTTTATCCGGCAATAAGCGATAATTTTAAACCTGTTTTGCTCTTTTTAGCTTGGGCATAAGGATTAGAAACAAAATTGTACTGTGGATTATACAACTGTGCTGTTCGTCCTTGGAATTGAGTTTTGTCCGCAGCTGCCATTTTCTTAATCTTTCTGAAAGTATTTTCCTTTTCAGGTTTAGGAGATTTAATCGCAGCCTTAAGATTATTCAATCTGTCAAGTTGCTCTTGTACATGCTGAGGAACGTGATAAAGAGTCAAAGTATTATCTGTGATAACTATTTCGCTATGGTCTTTATGACCGATATAGTAGTGATCGCCCTCCTGATGAACAATAAATCTTTCATTTGGGTTATTCGCATTGACAAACTCAGTTCCGCCAGGCAAACCTGCCTTCAAACCTGTCTTATCTGACTTATCGTAGTCAAGATTTATACCACCTACACAAACTGAATATTTTGAAGGGTCATTGTATCTGTCAAAATCGTGAGTTACACCCATTGTATTGAATAATGAAACAGTCATTCTTCCATCTGTACTATGACGTAAAATCGCAGGCAGTTTAATTTTAATTTCCTTACCATCTTTATTAAATTTACCACCCTGCAATGGAAGCAATACAGGCGCACCATCATTCAAAGCCTGAAGTTCAGGACGTTTACGCAAAGACATAATAGCGTCAAATTCAGCTTTATGAGTTTTTAAGAAGTCCAACCCTTCCGGTCCGTCCTCCAACCATTCGTGGTGAATAACAGATCTGTTCTGCAAATATATATTACGGGTTAACTCCTCATATCCTGTTGAGCCGATATCATCACCTGCAAACATTGTCGGAATTCCCGGCAACGCTACTAAAAACTTCATAATACCAAGCATTTTTGAAATTGCAGGATCTATACTCATATAAAATGCGGTCTTTTTCAACTCATTTTCAAGTTTTTTATCAATATCTAAACCACATTTTGCCTTTGCCTGCCTCATAACAGTTTCGATTGTGATATCAAAAGGTCTTGTTCCAAATGCGTCGGCTTCAAAAGCTTTTCCGAGATAATTCCCGTTAGCCATGTCACTTATTGCGTGTGCGATGGCTTTATAGATAGTATCGCGTTGTTCAGATGTTATTCTTCCTTTTTTCTCAAGTTGTGCAAGAGAACGTCCAAATGAATTGTTCAATGCATCACCCATTGCAACGGCTTTTGAACTTTTTCTCATAAATTTGAAATTATCAACTTCGCTTTTTTCTACACTTCCAAAGAACCTATTATTCAGAACTCTGAAAGCTTTTTCTTTTTCTTTGTATTCAACACTATCAATACTTTTTGAATGAGTATCTGTATTCAAGTGCGGAGAGTAGAACAACTGGCTGTCAAGAGCCATCATATGCAAGGCTCTCGGCTTATCGTGGTTATCAACAAAGTTATAAGAATACAATATTGAATCCAATGGACCTGAATGAAGGAAATCCGAACCATTTTTCTTCAATAGATCATGAATTTTTGTACCTTGGAAAACTCCGCGGTCTTCATATTTCTCGTAACTCTTAGAGAATATTCCGGCGACATCCGTAAAGAAGTAATCGTAATTTGCCATTGATGTGACACCTGTTTCTCGTAAGAATTTCATAAATACATCTTTTTGATTGAAATATTTATCAGAAGTCCAGCCGGCACCTTTGTCGTACAATTTACCGACATCCGTAATCTCAGCAACCAGATATGAATTAGGGTTTTGCGCATAGACATTATCTGCAAACATTTTCCAGAAATCTATAACCTGATTCCAGCTTTTTTCAAAAGTAGTCTTCTTATTAAGTAATGACTCTTTATCAGCCACGTCTTTTGCTGCGTCAATTCTCCAATCCAAACCGGCTTGAGTTCTATCAACTATCATTTCGGCAAGTTTAAAGCTTGTCAGGTTAGTGCCTTCAATCATTTTGTATATAGCATCTGTAAGAATTTCCCTGTCAGCTTCGCTGATTGCAGGAATACCTTTAAGCTTAATATCTCTGCCGCGCAATCTGCTAATTATAGCCAGGGCTTCTTCTTCTGGTGAGGTAGAGGATATTTCAAGAGCCTGCAAGGATGTCTTTTTCAGCTTTTCATAATCATAGGCAATTCCGCCATCTTCTTTAATTTTTACTTCTGCATTAGGGAAAAGACCTTTTATAATTGCGAATTTAGCAATTTCAGGCGCAATAATAGGCAGGACATATTTGCCATATTTTGTCGCATTTGTCATTGAATAAAGCCGCTGTTCCTTTGAAAGTTTTTCATCAAGACGTTCCAGAATATCCTGAGCAAAATCACTCATTTCACCCTGATACAGTTTGTTCATCTTATTGTAAGCATTTTTAAATTCCGGAGTAAGATGCGGGTTATCCTGTTTCATCAAGACATAACGTGAAACTCCTATTTGCTCTGGAGAAGTTGCTCTTTTGGTCAAATAAGGAGATGCCAGTACTCCTGCAATATTATCACCCAGCTCAATTGAATCAAGCGGTAAATCCATCATGTTTTGGATTGT
>USHE01000188.1 GCA_900554385.1 uncultured bacterium
GAGCGGCTGCAGGCATTATTTGATTTGGATATATAAAAAACATAAATAAATCTTTCCCCCTAGTATTCGGTCTTAAGTTTGGACCATTTACATCAAGAACGACAAAAGCACAACGCGGCTTAGCAAACTCCTTATAACTATCACACGCAGCACTATCAAACCAGAAAGATAAAGCTGCGCCATTTTGTAAAAGAAGACCTGATGTTGCATTATTATTAAAATACAAACTTCCAACAGGTTTGCCATTTAATTGTTTTGCATCTTTTTGGGCAACAAAACATTTTGATAAATTTTCACCACTATTTTTATCACAATCTTTAATGGTTTTTAACTTTGCCTTAAAAAGATTTTTCAAACAGCTATGACCACTATGACCACAACCAGATATCGCATTTTTAAAATTTACATCATTTTCTTCCAAAATTTTTTGAAATGCTTGTTGTAAAACAGAATATTCTCGCTTCAATTTATCTATATTGACCCTTTGTTCAATTTTTGCAATAACTACCGGCAATGTCATCGCAGCAACAACCCCTATAATTCCGAGTGTAATCAAGACCTCTGCCAAGGTAAAGGCAGTATATTTCTTTTTCATTATAATATCCTTCCTATATTATGAAATATATTTCACTATCATGAATTATATTAGATATTTTTCAAATGTCAATCTTAGTAAAATACGACTATGGAAGATAAGTTAATTTTAAATAAAGTTTCAGATAATATAAGAATAGCTCGTCTGCAAAAACGAATTTCACAGGAAAAGCTTGCTGAAATGGTTGATATTTCAACAAAATATCTCAATATGATAGAAAACCGAAAAGCAAATCCAACGATTATTATTGTTATAAAAATTTGTATTGCACTTAAAATCAGTTTAAATACTATTTATCCAGAATATCCGCAGTAGAGAGAAATTCAACGATGTTCATAATCTTCGGAGCTTTCTTTCTCGCTGCCAAAAACCCCTGATGCAAACCCATTATACAAGCAGGACACGTTGTAAGAATATATTCAGCACCGGTTGCTAATGCGTTTTCGGCTTTTTGTCGTGAAATTTCCATAGAAACTTTTGGATTTTTTATTGCAAATTCTCCTGCAAATCCACAGCATTCGTCATAATCTTTCATTTCTGCATATTCAACATTTTCACACTTTTCAAGCAAAGGTTTCAAAAAATCATCATTTTCAAGATGACACGGTTTATGGAAAGTAACTTTCACAGGCTGTTTAAAATTAAACCTTATATTTTGAGAAGCCAGAAATTCAGCAGCATTTATAACATTTTCACACCCGTAAGTTCTAAGCGTATGTTCACAACTAGCACAATCTGTCAGAATATAATCACAATCGCACGAATTTATCAATTCAAGATTGTGTTTTTTTACTTCCTCAAACCTTTCCATATTTCCGCTGGAAAGAAAAGGAAGCCCACAGCACTCAAAATCCCGTTCAAGTAAGGTAACATCAAGATGAGAAAATATTTTTTTCAACGCATATTCTACCTTCGGAAAAACTTCGTTCACACAGCCTTTGAAATAGAGGAGTTTCATTAACCCCTCACCCGTCGCTTTGCGACACTCTCTCCCGCAAGGGGCGAGGGGAAAAACATCATTGCGAGGCAAGCCAGCTTTTGTAAATAATTTAAAGAATTTTATAACATGCCCTAAAACAGCACGTGACTCCAGAAACTTTTCAAATTTACCGTGAAAAGTATTTTTTGCACACTCGTATTTTGCAGTATTAAAAATATCGCAAACATCAATATTACTAGGGCAAAATTCCTTACACTTACCGCATTTAAGGCACATATCAAGATATTTTTCAATATTTTTGTTTAGTTTCAAATCACCTTTTAAAACACCGTCAAGCATAACGAATTTTCCGCGGGAAACTGCGCAATCATTGCCTGTAAACTTATAAACAGGACAAACAGACTGACACAGTCCGCATTTTGAGCATTTATTTATATCATCGGCAAAATCTTCCAGCTTTTTCATAATATAATCATAGCACGGAAATCACCAAGGGTAATCATCTTTAAAATTCCAGCCATCCGCAATTATTTTGGCAGCACAGCAGCCTGCATTGGAATCAGTTATACAATTTTTATTTATATTCTCATAAGACATATTGTAACAGGCTGGTTTTAAGCCCTTATCATCTAATATCGTAAACACAAATACGTCCCTGCCAATAATATTTGGATTCTTGACCCCATTTAAGTCAACAAAAAAATAATTAACGGAATTTAGCGGGTAAAAAATGAGTGTGCCATCAGCAAGCATAAATAAAACCCTGCTCTCACTTGATACAACATTCCAATCATAATAGCTGCCATTCAAATGCTTCCAGGGATTATTTCTTGAATAGCCACAAGCCTTTGCGGTAATACATTTTTTCGGCTTTTTATAATAAGGTTTCCAGTATTTGTTATAGTAATCTTCAACTATAATATCTTCATCTTTTGGCCAGGTAGAAAATTCTCCGTTATCAAGCTCAGAATGTTTTATCCCTTGGGCAAGTATACTGTAAACCTTTTTTAATTTTGCAAGAGTCTCTTGTTTTGTGGTTTTCAATGTAATTACCGGCAATGTCATTGCAGCAACTATTCCTATCACCCCCAAAGTTATCAAAACCTCTGCGAG
>USHE01000189.1 GCA_900554385.1 uncultured bacterium
TTATCAGAAGTAACCCGCAGGAATTTGCTACGATACCGTTTGTAGGTACGTTGCTCAAAAACAAAGATTACAAATAGGAAAGGTATTGACTTACCGGTCAAAAGAACTTTATCAGGAAGCTTAAAAAATATGGCAGCCGCGTCAGGAAAATTTTCCTGACGCGGCTGTCTTTTAAAGTGCTGGACTGCGCTAAGCCATAATTTTAAATGCCTTTATATGAACACTTAAAGTGCAGAAAAACAAGCAATTTCATAAATGTTATTATTTTGAGCGCAAATGTAAAGCAATGTTGATAGAAAAAATTGTTTATTTTATTTAAAATTGCTCTTAAAGGAGGACACAAAATGGAAATTGGAAATAAAATCAACCAATTAAGGAAACTTTCGGGAATGACACAAGAACAATTAGCAGAAAAACTTAACGTATCCAGACAGACTATTTCCAAATGGGAGTCAGATAGCACTTCCCCTGATTTAGAAAGTATCGTTAAAATAAGCAGAATTTTTCATGTGTCATTAGATGATTTGCTAAAGGAAGGAGAAGCAGGTGTGGCAAACAAAACTGATGAGCAAAAAACTTTAGAAGATTTGATGAAAATAAATCTTCATAACAGAAAAATGACGCTGTTGCTAATTAGTGGTCTGATTTTTATTATGGTTAGCATATTAAATTTCGCCTATGTAATTGCGCTACAAAGCACAACACTTAGTACCCAGTATATGCTATACCGATATATCGTTACAGGACAATACGAAAATGCCCCTATTGATTATATGCGGTTAATGATACCGTCTATTATTGCGGCAGCAATCGGAGTGATATTGTTCATAAGTTATACCATTGAAAGAAGAAAAAAAGGAGACTGAAAATATGTATAAGGCAAAGAAGTTTATTTCATATATGGCTTTATGTGTGTTAATCTTTTCTTTATGTGCATGTGGAGAAAAAGGTAGTGAAAACGCTGCTATTTATGGAGAAACCGTCGGAGGATTGGAAGATAATGAGCTTTTTGCAATTATTGATACAAATGCTTCTTTACCTGTTTTACTTGTTACCTCACAAGTATATAATGACGGTTTGGGAAATCAGGCAGCACTTAATTGTGATGTATATTATTTGATAGATAAAGAAGTTAAAAACATAGGAACAATAGAAAGTATGGGAACAGCATATCCTATCGCCTATGATGAAACAGGTATTTATGCTGCTTCCGGTCACGATATGCAGCGTTTTGAAATTGAAAAATCCGGTTCGCTCAGACTGGCAGAGGGGATTTATGAGCAATTTGACGAAAGTGGAAATGCTGCTTATACCATGAAAAAAGGAGAGGAAACAGATGTAATTACAGAAGAAGAATACTATGCAGCTTTTGAAAAATACAGCAATGCTACCATAGTAAATTTCTCTTATGGTGCATCGGACGCTGGCAAGGCAGAAGTGGTAACTAACAATGAGCTGGAACCCCGTCAAGGAAATATAGCAGAAGATGTCAATGTACTAGAAATTGTACAAGAGACAGCCTCGGAATTTGCAGTCAAAAAAATGGAAACTTCTTATTTTTGAAAGGCAGGACAATGAAATTTTTTATGCCGCTACTTTGGTAGAAAATGATTGTGCGCCGGAGATGATATTTTTACAAACGACTTACAGACAACACTTAAAGAATAGCAAACCCAGTCGAGCCAGTCAACGGCAAGATGAACGGCTCTTGCAGAGCCGCCGTTGACAGCCCCGCCCGGTTTTGCAGTTAGGCAGTCAAGGAGCGACAGCCTAAAGTGCTGCCGCCCCTTACTTTTATGATACAGCATCAACTTTGGAAGTATATCCTGATGCTGTATCAGAGGAACACAGTACACAAGTGAGTTATATCGTAAAGCAATCAGCAAATATGGCATTCTCCAAAGCATGAACAGTGCTGGCGGCAGATGCCACGACAATGCCAGATGCGAAAGCATGTGGGCAAGATTCAAAGAAGAATTACTTTATGGACGTTATGATACCACTTCAATGACAGTAGAACAGTTAAAAACACTCATCTGGAGATATTTCATCAGCTATTGGAATAACCGAAGAATCTGCTCTGCTAATGGTGGCTTACCTCCGATGATTAAGCGTCAACAATACTACGATTCATTACAGACCAGCTAGTTATAGTCAAGCCCTAAATGATAAAAAATAGAACTTTTTCTATTGATTATTGAAACCTAAAAATGAGTAACTTTAATAAACGTAAATCCTTTGGATTTTCGCTTTGTTGATGGTTATATACAGCACAGGATGAATGTTTATGCAGACTGTAAAGCAGGACGTTGATATAGCCTGCAGTGTTCTTCGGGAGACCGTAATTCGAATTCTTTCTCATCACGAAGAACAGCAAAGATGATGTTGCACACTTTGTGCATTACTGCACCAAGAGCTACCATCTTTGGTTTTTGCCCGGATTTCTTCTCATAGTATTCACGAAGATATGGGTTAATGCCTTCTCCATTGCGTTTAGTGCGTATGGATGCCAGTGCTACTGCGAAGACAGCGCGGCGGGCGATTCTGGAGCCTCGTTTGGTCAAATGCATTTCAGTGCCTCCGAACTTACCAGACTGAGTTACTTCCGGAT
>USHE01000190.1 GCA_900554385.1 uncultured bacterium
GAATTTGAGCCGCAGTTTCAATGTTTTTCAGCTCCATATTTATAATTTCTGTTATATCAAACCAGAGGGCATTGATAGGGATTGCAAGAACTGCTTTAGAAAAACGTCCAGTCTGCGGGAGTATATCATAAATAACAGGATGTCCTGCAAGTTGAGCGAGTTCTATAAACATTTGTACCTGTTGTTTAACGTTCAAGCCCGTAATCTGTTCAAGGTCTTTGTCCAGCAAAGCGTCGCTGACTTCAGAACTTTTTGGCAGGTATGCACATCCGAATTCTCTCGGATGAAACGGTATAAGATATATTGTTGTATTAAATATATTATTGTTTAAATCTCCGGTCGGAAGTATTAATAATTGGCGAAGCCAGTCAAAAAATTTACCTGTCGCTTCGGTATTATTTCCGTCGCCAAGCCCGGCAAGGTTAATAAGTTTTATATTATGACCTTCTTTTTTTATCCAGTCGGAATTTTTTACATTGTTCCTTGCAAGCGGGCTTACTGCATTATTTGCAAAGCTGAATTTGCCGTTTTTGAATACATTATTCTTTTTCCACTTCAATTCAAGCCCGTATAAAACTTCCTCATTTGTCAATTCTTCAAGAGCTTTAACATGCGGATAATTTAAGTAGCCGTATTTACTGATAGTATTTTTCAGTTCGGTTTTTCTTTTAACAGATATATTATCAAAATTATATCTTCTTCTGAGTTTTGTATAAAATTCGTTTAAAATAGCGTCTTTCTTTTCTTCATTCTTTTTTCTTTTAAACAGAAATTCCAGCATGATACCTCCCTAATAGCTTGTTATAAGATTATATCACGAGTTTATTTTATTCGGGAATTTTCTTCTTAACAAAACTTTATAATTATAGCCGATCGGGTAATGGATTAATCCTTATAGTTATTATTAAATAATCTTGTCAGTTCAATTTAAAACAAAGAGGATTTACAGAGATGTCAGAAAAAACTAGTACAGTTGTAGAAAAGAAGGTTATTAAGGTTGCGATTATTGAAGATTTTAAACTTACCCGTGTGGGGTTGCGGTGCGCTCTTAATGAAAATGAAGATTTGCAGGTAGTAGCCGAGGCGGAAGATGCAATTGAAGGTTTAAAACAAATTGACCATCAAAAACCCGATGTTGTGTTGATGGATTTGGGGCTTCCTGGCATGAACGGGATTGAAGCAACAATTAAAATTAAAGAAGTTCATCCTGATATGAAAGTTATAGCACTTACTTCTCATGACAGAGAAGAAGAAGTTCTTGCCGCATTGAGTTCAGGGGCATCTGCTTATTGTCTGAAAGATATTGATCCTATAAAGCTTGCTGATGTTGTGAGGGATGTTTCAATCGGTGTTTGCTGGATTGACCCGATGGTTTCTCAATTGGCGTTGAATTCTTTCCCTAAAGTTGATAATATAGGATTTCTTCCGGGAAAATCTCAAAGCGAGGGGTGCGTTCCGCTTACAGAAAGAGAATATGAAGTTTTAAAACACCTTGTATCAGGGAAAAGTAACACTGAAATTGCAAAAGAATTAATTGTAAGTGTTCATACTGCAAAAGCCCACGTATGTTCAATTTTGCAGAAAATGTGCGTAAACGATAGAGTTCAGGCTGCTGTAAAGGCTGTTAAAGAGGGGATGGTGTAATATAAGCATAAAAAAGCTCCCGTAAGGGAGCTTTGCTTATTTTAAATCTTCAATAATTCTATCTAATTGTTTTTCCAGATGTTCGTAGTCTTTGTTATTATCAACCACGTAATCCCAGTCTTTTATGTGGTCTAAGCCGATTTCCGTTATATCATCTTCTCCAACAAGAGTTCCTCTTTTCGCACGTGTTTCTCTTGATGCTTCAACTCTTATTGTTTTTGCTCCTGCTTCTTTTAACAGGTTATATTCGTGTTCAACTCTTGCGTCTGTGACCATAATGTTTCCGGGTTCGTTGATAACTTTTTTGAGCCAGTAATCAGGGTCTTGAGAGCGTCCCCAGTTCCCCAGAGTAATCAAATCCTTTCTGTACATTGCTTTGTTTTTTTCGATTTCTTCGTATGTGAGATTTTTTTGTCTGCCGTATTCCAGCTTTATTGAATCTCCAATTGCGCATCTGTGGTAATCAGGCATTTTTTTTAGCATTATTTTTGCTGCGGTATCCTTCCCGGAAAACTGTTTTCCTGAAAATAATAATATTTTTAAAGCCATTCCTTTACTCCTTTTATTATTAATTATAACATGATAAAATAAGTCTGAATATAGCAAGTATAAGAATGTCCGTGCGGGTTAAGGGGTGCATAGCCTGTGAATGCAAAACAGACTTGTAGTTTTGTACACCAGCTCTTTTGCTTAATATTTTTAAACATAAAATTTGCAATTTTGCTATGTTAGTCGTAGGATTAATAATCACGCGTGAAAAAGAGGTGTTTTTGTACGCGTTAATAAGTGTAGATAGAACAATAATGCGACAAGTTATGACTTTAAATTTTCAAGAACTGGTTTTTAATTTACAAAAATATTGGTCGGATTATGGTAGAAAAATCCAACAGCCTTATTATATAGAAAAAGCTACTACAAATAAGAAACCAGCAACATTCTTGAGTTAATAG
>USHE01000191.1 GCA_900554385.1 uncultured bacterium
ACCGAACGCCGATGGTTATTTTCCAGAAACAGTGTAAAAGTAACAGGACGTGTCAAGGATATTACATATGAAATGGGATTGACAGCATAAAATGTATTAAGAAATGTTGATCTATGGCACTAATTTTACAGTATTTAACTGTAAAAACTTTCTGGGCAGATCATTGGTGGCGGTAAGATCAAGTGATGATAATATCCGTGACGATGGCGAGGATTTAGTAAACCACGGCAGAAGATTGGTTGGGTCTTCTGTCGTGGCTTTTTTGTGACAGATTTTCTTCCGCCCTTGCTTTCCCCGCAGAAAAATGGTATAATAGGAATAACAAATATTTTCAAGGAGGCAGGACAAATGGGCATTTACGTTAACCCTGATAATGCGGATTTTCGGCGTTGTTTAAAGAAAACAATGTTGTCAAATGAAGTGAAAGTTGATTTAATAGAGTTTTATCAGCGGAACAAAAAGCAAATAAATCGGAAATTGTAAAGATCATTTTAATCCAAAATGAGAGGGAATTAAAGTAATGAGAGAATATTTCAATCTAATGGAGTATACAGAAGAATTTATAAATAAAATAATTGATTATAGAATGCACATGGATAAAGAATTAAATAGATATTTATCATACGAGGAAATTGCAGAACGTGAAAAATGCAGTGCTGATGATGTGAAAAAAATACTCAATGCAACAGCAATTGTATGGATTCATTAACCTGAAAATTCCAGTTTACAGAGCTACAACAAATTTATTATCAAAATAAACGCCACACCTCGTGCCGATTTGACAGCACGGAGTGTGGCTTGTTTTTTGTGCGATCCTGCTTGCTTTCCCCGCAGAAAAATGGTATAATAGGAATAACAAATATTTTCAAGGAGGCAGGCTGTATGGGCATCTACGTTAATCCTAATAATGTGGATTTTCAGCGTGCAATAAATTCACAGATATATGTTGATAAAAGTGGACTTATAGAACTTACAAACGCAAAACTTTTTACCGAACAGCAATTTATTTGCGTAAGCCGACCACGACGTTTCGGCAAATCAATGACTGCAAATATGCTCACTGCTTATTACAGCCGCGGCTGCGATTCCCGTAAAATGTTTTCTAATCTAAAAATTGCGAAATCTACTGGCTTTGAAAAGCACCTGAACAAGTATAATGTTATTCATATAAATATGGTCGATTTTCTTGACCGTTCAAAAACTATGGACGCAATGCTTGACTACCTTAGACGCAGACTGCTTCACGAGCTGAAAAAGGACTTTTCAGATGTTGATTGTTTTGACTGGGATAATCTGCAATCTGTGTTAGGCGAAATATATGCTGATAAGCGCATTGCTTTTATTTTCATAATCGACGAATGGGACTGCATATTCCGTATACACAAAAACGATTCTGACGCTCAGACAAAATATCTTGACTTTCTGCGAAATCTTTTGAAAGACCAAAGCTATGTTGCGCTCGCATATATGACAGGCATCTTGCCGATAAAGAAGTATGGCGAACATTCTGCATTGAATATGTTCACAGAAGTTTCGATGACAAATCCTCGTGAATATGCAGAGTATACGGGCTTTACTGAGGACGAGGTCAAGGAGCTTTGTCAAAAATATGATATGCCTTTTGATGAAACTAAGCGTTGGTATGACGGCTATAATTTAAAAGGCATTGCAACATACAATCCTCGTTCTGTGGTAATGTCAATGACAGGTCACGATTTTGACAGCTATTGGACTTCTACAGAAACATACGAGGCGCTGAAAGTCTACATTGATATGAACTTTGACGGACTGAAAGATGATGTGTTAAGCATGATCGCCGGGGAAAAAGTACCGGTGAATACGGGCAGTTTTACAAACGATATGACGACTTTCCGCACCGAGGATGATGTCCTGACACTGTTGATCCATCTAGGCTATCTGGGGTATGACTCGAATGAAAAATGTGTGTTTGTTCCAAATAATGAAATAACCGACGCTCTTGAAGGTTTTGAGGCGCCGCCGTTTGAAAAAATGGGGCTTGTTACGCATAATGCTGAATGGGATGTTAATAGACATAATGCACTTTCGGGATTATACCACGTAAACGGAGAAACAACGTCTGCCTCTGAGGTTAGTTTTAACTGGACTGCCATTCCGTTTTCGAGCTATTATACGCTTACCGTTGCAAAAGACAGCGATTTTAACGAGGTAGTATGCGAATTGAAAACATATGATTCGCTTGCGGATTTCACAGGGCTTACGCCGAATAGCCGAATTTACTGGAAGGTAACAACTCATTCCGATGTTTCACTGTTTAAGGATTTCACGGTGCAAAGCCCTGTATATACGTTTAATACGATGAATTACGATGCGGAATTTATGTTAATGGAAAATTACTATGGTAATTGTCTTGTCTACACAGCAGACACGCTTACCGAGAACGATGTCCTGACGATGAAGAATTTGACATCGGAAAGCAATAATATAAAAGCGGTATTTGATGTTGACTTTTCACAGGACGGTGACAGTGCTGCTTATTGTGT
>USHE01000192.1 GCA_900554385.1 uncultured bacterium
CAAAATACAGTGTGTCTGTTTATCGGGCGGAAATAACTGATAATGGTGAATATTCTGTAAATACCGACAATACACTCTATAATTACAACGGAAATGGAATTGATTATTTTTTACTGCGCTGCAATGAAAGTGAAATACATTCAAATGTATCGCTGAGCTTTAAAAAAGGAAACGACTCTTTTTCGGTATTCCCGATGCTGTCAGGAATGGATGGGCAGCTTGTTGACGGAAAATACTATGATTTTTCAATATATTCCGATTATGGCAGCAGCGGTGAGTCCGAGGATAAGAATGTAGCAATAGCAAGGGAAATCCTTTTGGAGTCTTAGGAGGTGCAATACTACATAAGCATGGGTATGAGTGTACAGTATACGGGCCAGATTGATGAAATTGAGGGACGACCGTAATCTACCGTGTGAGTTAAAGCACGGAATAATAAAATAAAAAAGGAGGGAAAAATATGGTAGATATTAAAGCAATGGCAGCTGCAACAGCCCCGAGAGAGTTTGAACTCTCTTATACAACCACAATTGAAGATGTATACGAAAAGCTTAGCTCACATGCCTCGGCTTTTAAAATGCCTTTCAAAATCAAAGGGGGCATCCCAGGAAAGCGCATTTCCTTTGAGAAAGAACCGAACCTAGACGTTACGGTCTGGGTCTTTGTTAAGGATGGCAACAAAATTAAAGTCATGGCAAACATCCAGGAGAACACAACAACCGTCAACGGTATGCGAGTTGACAAAAACAGCGTAATTCAAAAAGGTGTAAGCGGAGTAGCTAAGCTTCCTATTCAAAGAGGTGAGTATCTTGATGAGGTGACCGAAAATGTTAAAAAGATACTCAACGGCGAGCAGGTTGAAGATTATGTAGCGCCCGTTGGTGTAAACGGCAGTGGACAGACGGAAAAGGATTGGCTTGTAGCCCTTCTTCTCTGCCTTTTCCTCGGCGGAGTTGGTGGCCACCGTTTCTATGTGGGCAAAGTAGGATCAGGCATTCTCTATCTTTTTACCGCCGGCGTTTTTGGAATCGGTGTACTTGTTGATCTGATAAAGATCATTACCGGCAAATTCACTGACAAAGCCGGAAATCCTATTCAAAAAAAATAGACAGGACTTCTTGACAGCCTTTAGACAAATATGGCTTAAAATTGGGAACTGTGCCTGAACTCTTTCGGGCACAGTCCTGATTGCGAAAGGAGAACTTGTTATGAGTAAAAGAAAAGAGCACATCAAAATGACCATATTTATTATGGTCGCCGGCATAGCATCGATGGTTTTGGGTGTATTCGGAATTGTCACAAGCAGAATTGAAAAGAAAGAATATGCAGCCTCAACTGATATACGGAAAGTTTCAGCTGTTATTGTTGACTTTTCAACCTACGATAGTAAGGATGACAATGGCGATGTAGATTATACAACATATAAATTCAGAATTTCATATGAAATTGACGGAAAGACCTATAAAGGAAAGTGCGAAGAACGCGTTTGGCCAAGAGATATCGCAAAAGGATACACATACGATAAATTGAGAAAAGGCGATACAATAAAAGTAGAGGTCTATAAAACTACAAAAGGAAATTACAAGCTTTCCCCGGAGGGGAATCCCGTTGATTTCCTTCTCTATTGCGCGGCAATCCCTTTTGGCTTGTTCCTTGTTGTTATAATGATATGTAACATTGTAAAAGACAAACGGAAAAAGCAGAGCGAAAATGAAGTGGTCAGCAAGGAATAAATCAGAGGTGATTTTATGGATTTATCAGTATCGCTGTGCATTGCAGCTTCTTTTGCTATATTATGTACATTCTATATCGGTAAAAGTATACTTGTAATGGATTTTTCGGAATATCTTCCCAAGAATTTGAAAAAAGCTAAGCTGGAAAGATTGCTGGCAAAAAGGGAAACTCCTCTACAGGATTCGAAAATCCGAAAGGATATAAGAAAAGCATTTGAAAGAGTACTGATTCCGCTTGGAAAAGCGGATCAAAAGCTTCTTACGGCAAGAATGGACCTGGCTTTTCGAAAAAAAATCGTCAGTCAGATCGACGTACTTAATTAGAATAAGCTATGCCGCAAAATTTACGTCTCGGATGTTGTTCCTATTCCTAAAAATAACTTTGAAACGTGGAACGATGATGGCAGAGAATGGCGGGAATCGGTTTTGAAGTGCAGCACTCTGGAGCGTTTCGAGTCAACACAAAACAACCTGGTTCAGCATGAGATATACCGTAAAAATTCATATCTCAGAATACTCCAGTCGAGACACGTTCGCCGAACAGACAAAAAAGAGAATAAGAAAAGCTATTATCACGATATGTTGAGAATAACCTGCCCGTCATGCGGTGCAAGAGTCAAGCTGAACAGTCAGCAGGTTACATGTGAGATCGGAAGAGCACACGTCTGCACTCCAGTCACAGCGATAGATCTCGTATGCCGTCTTCTGCTTGAAAAAA
>USHE01000193.1 GCA_900554385.1 uncultured bacterium
GGGCAAATAAACCCGACATAAGAAAGAATATCTTTTTGTTATAATCAGCGGGGATACACTCCCCGCCTTTCTTTTGCGTAAAACACAAGTCACTCTGCCCCACTCCGTCACACTGAATTTATTTCAGGGTCTTACTGTGAATAAGACTTACCCAAAACTTGTTTGGTGTATAATTGTCTTATGAAAAATCTGCGTGCAATTTTAGGATATACGTTTCTTATTCTTATCGCCATAAGTATGCTGTATCCGTTTTTTGCAATGGTTAACCTATCATTTGTAGAAAGCGATAAAATATTTTCACAAGCAGGAAAATTTATTTATACTGGTTTTACTACGGATAATTACAAAAATGTGTTCAATCAAATTCCGCTAAGCCGTTATTTTTTCAACAGCCTTGTCGTTGCTAGTTTTACCACAGCATGACAGGTAATCTTTTCGGCACTTGCTGGATACGCATTTGCCAGACTTAATTTTAGGTTTAAGAATGTTTTGTTCCTTATAATATTAATTACAATGCTTATTCCTCCGCAGGTTAATATTATACCTTTGTTCTTTTTAATGAGAGAAATGCATTTAATTGATACATACCAAGCATTAATTCTACCCGGACTTTTCGGAGGATTTGGCATATTTCTTATGCGGCAGTATTTTCTCGGATTGCCTAAGGAGCTTGAAGAAGCAGCAAAAATCGACGGGTGCAACATATTTCAAACCTTTTTTAAAATTGCGTTACCTCTTGCAATCCCTACGGTTGCAACTCTTGCATTGTTCACGTTTGTCACGACTTGGAACAGTTTTATGTGGCCGTTAATCGTAACAAATTCCGAATCCATGAGAACATAGCCTGTCGGACTTGCAATTTTTAAAGGAAGTTTTCGCGAGATAACTTTGTGGGGTGAGTTATTAGCTTGCTCTGTAATATGTACCATTCCGGTTATCGGGGTTTTTCTTATCGGGAAAAAATATTTTATTAATGACATAATGCAAGGTGGAGTGAAAGAATAAGATAAGATTTTAGTAATTTAGACCCTGAAACGAATTCAGGGTGACGAGCGGGGGATGAGTAATCAGAGTGACGGAGGGAGATAGGTCAGTGCAACAGGTAGGATGCGGGAATACAAAAGGGCTTGGCTTAGGCTCAGAAACTACTCAACTTGCAAATATGCGAAATTTAATATATATTTATAATGTAGAAACTTTATTTAGCAGGAGAGAGAGAAATGTTGGAATACTTTTTAGGCTCATTTATTGTGACCATTGCCGGATTGATAGGTGCTTACTTCTGGGGCGAACACGTCCATAACGGAACAGGTTTAACCTGCGTGTTTATCGCTCTTGTTCTCGGGATTTTAGAAGTAAGTTTATCTTTTGATAACGCCGTTGTTAACGCAATGAAGTTAGAAAAAATGTCACACAAATGGCGTCACAGATTTTTAACTTGGGGTATTGCAATCGCTGTTTTCGGAATGAGATTTTTATTCCCGATTTTAGTCGTTTCTATTTTTGCCAAATTAAGTATGATGGAAGTCGCTAAAATCGCAACTTCTAACTCTGCTCTTTATGCTCATTATCTCCACGAAACTCACGCTCCTATCGTTACTTTCGGCGGAATGTTTCTTGTTATGCTGTTCCTTAATTACTTTTTTAATCACGAAAAAGATGTTCATTGGATTAAACCCCTTGAAGCACCTATTGCACATCTGGATCACGTTAAAGGTATAGAAGTCGTTATCTCTTTATTCCTCCTGCTTGCGACTCAAAATTTCATACCGGCAGAGGCTAAAATTCACGTATTAATCGCTGGGATTAGCGGGATTATTACCTATCTGCTTATTGACGGTATTACTCACTTTCTTGAAAAACACGAAGAAATGCGTACTGCAAAATGCGCAGTTCAAAGTGCAGGTTGTACAGGATTAATAAGCTTTATTTATCTGGAACTTATTGATGCTTCATTCTCTCTTGACGGGGTTTTAGGAGCTTTTGCTCTTAGTAAAGATATCATTATTATTACAATAGGTTTATCTATCGGCGCAATGTTTGTTCGTTCGCTTACGATTATGCTCGTTGAGAAAAAGACTCTTGCAAAATTCCGCTATCTTGAACACGGCGCACATTGGGCAATCGGCGCACTCGCTCTTATTATGTTAATTTCTACAGTAAAAGAAGTTCCGGAAGTCGTTACCGGACTTATCGGTGTTGGGTTTATCGCTGCGGCTCTTGTTTCTTCTATCAGATACAATAAAAAGTTGGAAAGATGTATTGCCGACAATAAGGAGGAAAATGCTTAAACTTCCTCTGGTAAGTTTTATCATAACTTCTTACAACTACGAAAAGTTCATCACCAAAACGCTTGAAAGTATAATTAACCAAACTTATGAAAATATTGAACTTATTATAGTCGATGATTGCTCTCAAGATAATTCGGATGAAACTATCGGACACTTT
>USHE01000194.1 GCA_900554385.1 uncultured bacterium
TATGGCATGGATGATCGCTATCGAGGGGTATTCGGTCAACGAGATGTGGTCTTTATGAGTGCTAAACAAGCTAAAATTTGCCGTGTAAAAAACGGCGAAAGAGTTAATCTTATTGCGCTTACGCCAGACGGTAAGCGCAGCTCACGCCGCATGGATAGATTAAAAGTGGTCATTTACCCTATGGCTGACCGCTCACTGGTGACCTATTTTCCAGAATCGAATCACATGCTAACTCTTGATAACCACGATCCATTAAGTGGCATTCCTGGTTATAAAAGTATTCCGGTTGAATTAGAACCATCAAATTAATTCGCCTCCTCATTTCTTCTGCTGTCATCCGCACAGCAGAAGAATTTCTCATTGACTATTATCGCGCAATTTGCTCACATTGATTAAATTAAACCACACACTATAAGATATAAACCTCTGCCTACAGCTGTAAGAAACTCCGCTCAGTACTGAAGTGCCAGTCCTATTTCCTCTTTTCTCTAGCCTGTTATATTAAGCATACTGATTAACGATTTTTAACGTTATCCGCTAAATAAACATATTTGAAATGCATGCGACTACAGTGAAAAACAAAATCACGCAAAGAGACAACTATAAAGAAATCATGTCTGTAATTGTGGTTGTCTTATTACTGACCCTTACGTTGATAGCCATTTTTTCGGCAATTGATCAGCTGGGTATTTCAGAAATGGGTCGCATTGCAAGAGATCTTACACATTTCATTATCAATAGTTTGCAAGACTGAAAATAAACAGCAAATTATAAATATGAAATGTTAAAAAAGTATCGATAAAAACTTTATTGTTTTAAGGAGATAAAATGTCGCTCGTTTGTTCTGTTATATTTATTCATCATGCCTTCAACGCTAACATTTTAGATAAAGATTACGCCTTCTCTGACGGCGAGATCCTGATGGTAGATAACGCTGTTCGTACGCATTTTGAACCTTATGAGCGGCATTTTAAAGAAATCGGATTTAATGAAAATACCATTAAAAAATATCTACAATGCACTAACATCCAGACAGTGACGGTGCCTGTTCCTGCGAAGTTTTTACGTGCTTCAAATGTACCGACTGGATTGCTTAATGAAATGATTGCTTATCTCAACTCGGAAGAACGCAATCATCATAATTTTTCAGAACTTTTGCTTTTTTCTTGCCTGTCTATTTTTGCCGCATGCAAAGGTTTCATTACACTATTAACTAACGGTGTGCTATCCGTTTCCGGAAAAGTGAGAAATATTGTCAACATGAAGCTGGCGCACCCATGGAAGCTGAAAGATATTTGTGACTGCCTGTACATCAGTGAAAGCCTGTTGAAGAAAAAACTAAAGCAAGAGCAAACGACATTCTCACAGATTCTATTAGATGCCAGAATGCAGCACGCAAAAAATTTGATACGCGTAGAAGGTTCAGTCAATAAAATTGCCGAACAATGTGGTTATGCCAGTACATCTTATTTTATTTATGCGTTCCGCAAACATTTCGGCAACAGTCCGAAGAGAGTTTCTAAGGAGTACCGTTGTCAAAGTCACACGGGTATGAATACGGGCAACACGATGAGTGCTTTAGCTATTTGATTATTTGCTAACGAGTAGTCAACCACGCACGCTACGTAAGAATTATATGGGGCAGCCATTCCCTGCCCCGCGTTGTTTTTAGGCGATATATTTATTGAAATAAATAAGTGACATCCATCACATATTTATGCACTTGCATAACCTGTTGCATGATTATTTATGTTCTCAATTCGGCATTTTGTCAGTAAAATGCAATAATTTATTAAATATCAATAAATTAGTTGTTTATCGTCGAGAAATTACTTAATAGAACAGAAAGTAATGTCAACGCTTTATGGACTGTTATTTCCCTTTTTTTAGCTAAATCTGCTATCTCTTTATGTGACTAACTTCACTTACACCCACTTATTTCTCTTCGTAAAATTACTTCGGAATTAAGTACAATAAGAAGAGGAACATTTATGAAGTCTGCATTAAAGAAAAGTGTCGTAAGTACCTCGATATCTTTGATACTGGCATCTGGTATGGCTGCATTTGCTGCTCATGCGGCAGATGATGTAAAGCTGAAAGCAACCAAAACAAACGTTGCTTTCTCAGACTTTACGCCGACTGAATACAGTACCAAAGGAAAGCCAAATATTATCGTACTAACCATGGATGATCTTGGTTATGGACAACTTCCTTTTGATAAGGGATCTTTTGACCCAAAAACAATGGAAAATCGTGAAGTTGTCGATACCTACAAAATAGGGATAGATAAAGCCATTGAAGCTGCACAAAAATCTACGCCGACGCTCCTTTCATTAATGGATGAAGGCGTACGGTTTTCTAACGGCTATGTGGCACACGGTGTTTC
>USHE01000195.1 GCA_900554385.1 uncultured bacterium
TAATTCCAAATTGTAATAAAAAATTATACGGCAGTGTTGTTATTCCGTCTGATAAATCTATATCACACAGGGCTTTAATGTTTGCTTCTCTAGCGAAAGGAAAATCAGTTATTAAGAATTGTTCTTGTGCAAATGATCCTCTCACAACTTTTGCTATATGCAGGATGATGGGAGTAAATCTTTCGCGAAGTAACGACGGTAAAACTATTGTAGTTACATCTGACGGTAAACTATCCAGACCTACTCAGTTTGTAGATTGTGGTAATTCTGGTACAACTATGAGAATTTTGTGTGGAATTTTAGCTGCACAACCGTTTAATTCTGTCTTAATCGGAGATGATAGCTTAATGAGTCGTCCAATGAAACGTGTTATTGAACCTTTAACGTTAATGGGGGCTAATCTTTCTGCTGTTGACTACCAGGCTCCTATTCGCATTTTTTCTGCAAAATTGCACGGGATAACTTATTCGTCTGATGTGGCTTCCGCACAAGCTAAATCAAGTATATTAGCAGCAGGGCTTTTGGCAGAAGGTGAAACTGTTTATACGGAACCAAGTATGTCCAGAAATCATACTGAGTTAATGCTGAAGTATATGAATGCGGATATTGATATCAATGGTACAGTAACCAAGATACGCAACTCTGAAATAGAACCACGAACGATAAATGTTGTAGGAGATATCTCGTCAGCAGCATTTTTCATGGTTGCGGCGACAATTGTTCCTGGATCAGACGTAATTTTACAAAATGTAGGTCTTAATCCTACCCGTACAGGTATTATTGATGTGTTGCTGCAAATGGGTGCTGATATCGAAATCCTGGATAAAAGAACCATTTCCGGAGAACTGACGGGAGATATAAGAATCAGATACGCAGAACTTAAAGGGTGTAATATTGGGGGAGAATTAATTCCGCGCCTGATTGATGAATTGCCTATAATTGCAGTTTTAGCGACTCAGGCAGAGGGAACTACCATTGTTACAAATGCGGAAGAACTTAGAATGAAAGAAACTGATAGAATTTTTGCTATCGTAAAAGAATTAAGAAAACTTGGTGCAGATATAACAGATACTCCTGACGGTTTTATTGTAAACGGAAAATGTAAGCTTAAGGGTGCAGTTGAAGTTGAAACTTTTCAGGACCATAGACTTGCTATGAGCTTGTATGTAGCAGGCATGGTGTGTGACCAGGAAATTGTTGTAAGAAATTTCGATTGGGTCAATATTTCTTTTCCTGAATTTGAAGCGTTAATGAACGAGTTAATGTAACAATACAAATAATTTATTTATATAAAAAGGCAGGGTTTGCACACTCTGAGCTTCACTCTTGTTAAAGAACACATATTGTACATATAGTTTGATTATTTTCGGATACTTGGTCTTGGCTGTATGTGCTTTTAAAAAAGTTGGCAGTAAATGAACTCATGGTTTGAGAAAATTTAACAGTGACTTTGAGAAATGTAATATGAACTTTTGTAAAAAAGACAATTCTTAAAAAAGTTTTTTTCTTAATATACATGTGTAGTTATGTTAGAAAGTTAATATGAAAATAAATCCAAAAAATCAAAGTATTCAAACATATAAAACTCCGAAATTTCAAGGTAAATGCAAACTAACACCTAATTTGATAATAATGAACAAAAGGATTGATTATTCAAAATCCAAATTTTGAATATTTTTAATATCTTTTGCACTTCCCCAATTGTTTTCATACAAGCCTTGTTTTACAAATTTGTGAAAAGATGAGTATTGCCAGTCTTTTATACTATTTCTAAATCCGTGTTTGACAGGGTTGTAATGAATATAGTCAATTTGATTGTTTAATTCATTTTTAGATGTAACAGTATACTCAAAAAATCTTCTCTGGAATAAACCTTTTTCACCTTTATTAACATAACCAGAGGTTAGAGTTTCTACCACAACATTATAATTTTTAGAAAAATAATATTTTATTGGTGTAATAATTCCAGGCTATTCTTCAATATTTTTAGAATTCAGTATTACAGGTATATGGTCGGTCAAAACACAAATTGGAATAATTTCAAAACAAAAGTATTGTTTTGCATTTTTAAATGAACTTCAGAGTAAGTCAATATTTTCTACAAATATATCTTTGCGATTATATAAAACAATAATTAAATGTACATAATATTTGGATTAAAAACTCTTTTATAATTCTTAAATTGATTTTACAATAAAAGTTCTTGTTGTTGTAGAAACCCCACCCTATAAGCTGAATTAAAAGTTTAATGCAGCACTTCTTGTATTAACTTGACATAAA
This sequence comes from uncultured bacterium, assembly GCA_900554385.1. Lineage (GTDB taxonomy): Bacteria > Cyanobacteriota > Vampirovibrionia > Gastranaerophilales > Gastranaerophilaceae > Scatousia. The sequence continues at coordinate 2,281 of USHE01000195.1, forward strand.
AAACTGAGTATCTATAATGTAACATAGAATTTGACATAATATTTTACACTCAGGGAATAGCA
>USHE01000196.1 GCA_900554385.1 uncultured bacterium
TGGTTCTTTCTTTAGAAGTTCAGCAACAACCCAAACTAAAGATGAACTTGTTATCCTGATAACTCCAAAAATTATTACCGATGACGAAGAAAACGCATTATAGTGTGATTATAAGAACAGATGAGCGAATTACTAAACAGATTAAAAAATAGTATCAATAAGCAGATACTCAATAAAGTAGATAAAGCACTAATGGAACAAATGAAATTTGTTCCACTTAGTGTTAAGGATAAATTTCTGTTTGTAGCAATTAATTCCGCTTCTGATAAAGATGCTATTAATGAAAAACTTATTGAGATATTTCCGTATCAGAGAAAATTAATAAATGTTTCTGATGATGTGTTTGAACAGCTTTTAAAAGAAGTTGTCAGCAGTAATACAGGTGCTGCTGTTGCCGCTTCTAATGCTGTTCAGGGAAAACTCGGAGAACTATTAATCCAAAAAGGTTATATTACGGATGTTCAATTGCTGCAGGCGTTAGCTGAAAGTAAGCGTAATAAAACACCTATCGGTTCGATGCTGTTTAAGCTCGGTTTTATTTCTCTTGAGCAGTTAAAAGAAATTTTGCACATACAAACAGGTTTTGATGTTGTTACAGCAACTCAACTTGCTTCACAGGCAAAATATGTTAATATTTTGCCGGAAGATTTTATTAAAACGAATAGAGTAATTCCGATTTCATCTGACGGAAAAACTTTGATGCTCGGTGCCGTTACACCTGTAAAGCCTGATGTCTTGAAAGAAATCATATATCTTACAGGGCAACAGCCTAAACAGTTGTTAATGACTCACTATGAGTTTGAAAATGCAATGAATACCTTCTTCTCGGAAGCGAAGAAAGAAACTCAGCAAATTATTAAACAAATTGAAGAAGAAGCAGAAACTTTTCAAGTTGAAGAATCTCTTGCTGAAATGGTTGACAGCCAGTTGCAGGATTCAAGCGGCTCTATTGCAAAATTTGTAAACCAGATTATTACAACAGCAATTGATACAAAAGTTTCCGATATTCACATTGAACCAAGACTTTCCGGTTATATCGTGAGATACAGAAAAGACGGTATGCTTTCAAAAGTTCTAGATATCCCGACTAAAGTTGAAACTTCTGTAATCGCACGTTTTAAAGTTTTGTCAAGAATGAATATCGCAGAACATAGAAGACCGCAGGATGGTACTTTCTCTATAAAATACAAAGGCGGTTCTTACGATTTTCGTATAAATACATTGCCTGTTGCAGGTAAAGAGAAGGTCTGTATTCGTGTACTAGCACCTGCTGTAAGTTTGAATGCCGCGGATAAAAATATCAGTCTGGTTGGCGGTTGTGATGATGATATTGCTAAGATTAAAAATATGGTAAGCTGTCCGAACGGTATTATTCTTACTTCAGGTCCTACAGGTTCAGGTAAAACTACAACTTTGTATTCTGTATTGAAAAGTTTGAACGATGAAGATGTAAATATTACAACAATCGAAGACCCTATCGAAATTAAGCTGGAGGGTATTAACCAGTCACAAATTAACGCAAAAGCAGGCATTACATTTGCATCTTGTATGCGTGCAATCTTAAGACAGGACCCTGATATTATTCTTGTCGGTGAAATTCGTGACTATGAAACACTTGAAATTGCGATTTCAGCCGCACTAACAGGTCACCTTGTGCTAAGTACAGTCCACACAAACTCTGCTGCTGCAACGGTTACCCGTATGATTGAAATGGGTGCTAAAGATTATCTGGTTGCTTCCACTCTGTCAGGCGTTATTGCTCAGCGTCTTGTAAGAAGACTTTGCGATGATTGTAAGCTGGAATACTTCCCGACTTATGAAGAAGCAAGACAAATATCAGCTAACGAGGAAGAAATTCAGAAGTTGATGAAATCGCCTTTATATAGAGCAACAGGCTGTAATAAATGTAATTTTAGCGGTTTTAAAGGTCGTCTTGGTGTCTATGAAATTATGACGATTAACAAAGAAATTAAAAAGCTTGTAGCTTCCGGTGCGCATGATATTGAGATTGAAGAAGGATATATGACAATTACTGTTGAACCAACACAATTAGATGATGCGAAAACAGTGGTTGAAAACTTGATCCCAGATGTAAAATTTGAAGTATTAGAAGATAAGATGGTTCCAAATGAAACAGTGACTCTTGAAGGAGAAGATTTGGAATTATTCAAACGTTTATTAACAAAATTAGATGATGTTGATGATGTTCAAAACGTATATCAATATGTTGAAAATCATGCAGGGAACTTACGAAGCGTTATCTTGGCGTTGCAATCTTTTTTGCGCCGAATGCACACTTTAAAAACGGATATATCCTCGCATAACTCTGCTTAT
>USHE01000197.1 GCA_900554385.1 uncultured bacterium
TGCGTTTTAATCTTCAACTTTTTTGCAGACATACAAAGGTCAAAAATATTATTTAAAATTCAGTAATTCAGTTTGATAAAAATAATAAAAAAAATAACATGATTATCAATGAGACTTCATAATTTATACACATAAAAACGCAAGATTTAAACGAACGTTTTTTACTGGCGTTTTAATAGACGTTAACAACAACTGCATTCCTATCACACAACAGAGGCAAGGCTATCAGTAAGGACCAGCGATGATATATTTACCACTCAAATTGATAGGAATAAACTAATTAACATTATTTAAGCATCATCCAAAACATGCATCAATAAAGGGACATAGAGGTATAATGATAGTTTTACCCACTTTTTTGATAAAAATACCCATCATAAAAGATACAACCTATGATTTTTATACATACATTCGCGATGTAGTGATAAGGAAAGACCGTTGAGGGGCGGTCAAAAAAAACCAAGTCACTTAGATTAAGGGTAAAGCATATAAAAAGTAGGGTCATGAAAAAGGGTAATTTTTTCGCAAATTGCGTATTTGCGGTTTCTGTTATTTTCACAGTTTTGTCATTCTCCGCTTGCACGGATGATTCAAATGACGTAGTAGCAACAACGAGTGAGGTTATTGAACAAGCCGAAGTGCCATTCTCCGTGGTATTAAAAGCAATGAATTCAGATGGTAACGACATTACGACCAAGGGAGAGGTGAATGGAGCTACATTATTTGTCTTCGATCAAAACAACGATTTCTTCGAGCAGATTAATGTAAACAAATCTACAATTTTATCTCGCCGGGCTATAGACATTAACTGCCCGAACAGTAATGACATAACCGTGATCGCATGGAGTGGAATCAATTCTGGAAACGAAGAGATTTCAAACATGAGCAAAGCCAATATTATATCCGATTTGCAAGTCAGCCTTAAAGAGAATAATGGCTTAGCTAATATTCCGAGCGATTTGTTCTATGGACAAGTTACGCTTCATAAGAACTCTTCAACAAAATCCACCGTATCAAACGAATTACAAATCATTCGCAAAACTTCAATTTTCCAGCTTTCAACGAAAGGACTGATCAAGTATCTAGGGAGTAATGCCGGAAATTTTGAATATCGAATTAAAAATACAAAAAGCTCATTGGACTACAATGGCAACCCAACAGGAGAAGAGGTTGAATTCGCTTTCCCCGCTTCTTTTGACGAAAAAGGTAATTTGACAACAGAAGCCCAAGCCATTTTTCCGGCTCAAAATATAACGATAGAGCTTTACAAGGACGGTGATCTTATTTTTTCTAGCGAAAAAGACAAAAACGGAGAATTATTCGCTGCAAACCCCGGAAAACGCACCGAGATCACTTTCAAGTACTCTGGAGAAGTTTCGGCTAATATTGTAATTGCCGACTGGGCAACCGTTATCCAACATATAACACTGAATTAAGATACCCTCAATTTTTATATGCTTTGGCGCACGTCACGAGATTAGAGAATTTCGGGCGTGCGCTGTTTTTCTCTCAAAAACCGCATTCTCCGTGATAGGAATACCCATGATATTGACACGAACACCGTCTTAACTTTATTTAAATATTAACGGAAACCCGCTTCATCACAAGGCCCACTCCACCTGTTGATAGTTTTACACACTAAACTGATACAAATACCGATCAAATAAAGATACAACCTATGAATATTATGAATATATTCGCAACAGACATTAGGGTAAGCATATAAAAATCACAGCAGGGTCACTACATAAACAAGGGTAACTAGATTTAAATTTTATATGCTAAACGCACGCTTCAGATGATTTCCGAGGCGTGCGTTATTTATATGATAGAAATACATTCTCCTATTGAGACAAATACCATCACTCAAAACATTTAGACATACATATCTTTGTATTTATAAATCAAGCAAAGCAATTTGCGAAATTTTACCCTATGACCCTGCTTACATATATAATTACCCTTAAATTATGATGTAGGCAAACCTAATTAACATAACCGCGAGGTTACATAATTATTTTGCCTGAACAATCAAGATCGTTTACGAGAAAGATTGTTCAGGTTTTTTTATCCTCCCAAAAGACCATCTGATAGCAAAAGAAAAAAGGAGATCGAAAAATCGACCTCCTTTTCTAGGTAGCGAGACCCGGGATTGAACCGGGGACCTCATGATTATGAAGCACAAAATCACCACCAAATAACCAACTGAATTACAAACACTTACAACCTAAAAACTTTTACATTGTAAAGCAACAGTAAAACAACAAAAT
>USHE01000198.1 GCA_900554385.1 uncultured bacterium
GTAGACGTGCAACCAATCCACAGAATGACAATCCAGACGGCACGATCAAGAAAGGTAAAAAGACTTGGAAATATTCTAATCACTACAAGAAGCTGAAAGCCAAACACGCTGAATTATGCCGTATAAATGCAGTAAATAGACAGCTTGCAATAAACGAAGATGCTAACTATCTGCGAAGTCTTGGAGATACATTCGTCACAGAACCTAAAAATGCAAGCAAGCTGATGAAACGGGCTAAGAAGACTACTGTTAATAGCAAAGGCAAATTTAATAAGAAAAAGCGCTTTGGCAAATCTATAAAGAATCGTTGCCCGTCTGGATTTCAAACTACTGTTGAAAAGAAATTCAAAGTCACAGGCGGCGCATATATAGAAGTTTCGAATAATTATAGGGCAAGCCAGTACGACCACACGGCAGATGACTACATTAAGAAAAAGCTGTCTGATAGGCTCTACAGACTTCGAGACGGAACATTGGTACAAAGAGATTGGTATTCATCATTTTTGCTCTATTGTTACGACTACAGAACGCAGGATATAGACAAAGATAAATGTATTACAGATTTCGGCAGGTGCTATGACAAAGAAAAAGCCCTAATCGCATGGATTAAGGCTAATCATATCAAAATACTAAACAGTGGAATTAAAGTAGCTTAACAACTAAATGTTAGGGAGATTGATTGTACTTCCTTGTCGTAAGACAGAAATTTACCGCTAATGTGGTCGTAGGACTGCTTGGTAATGAAAGCTCTGATTCAAACAGGTTTACACTTGTAACTCCAAAGCCTGAAAATGGTGTACGATTACAAGCTACACTTGGCAATCAGAACCCCACGGGCTTGCCCGTGAGAGCAGTCAGGCTAGTATAATACATGTGGCGAAAACCATACGCCATTTCAGTCATTATTTATTATTAGTATTAGGAGAAATTGCAATGAATACTCCCAAAAAGAAAAAGAACCGAATATATACCATGCTATCCGGCATAACCTTTCTGGTTTTTCTTGGCTGTGCTGCATATCTTATTTTTTATCTTGGAATACAGCCATACTACTTAAAGCAACAAAGCAAAAAGATAAATGCTGCTTACTATAATTCTTCGGAATTTGATTCCGGAAATAAAAATTCCGACGGTCTGCTATTGAAATTTTCCCAGCTTTTAAAGGCAAACAAAGATACAAAGGGCTGGCTCAGAATTCCGGGAACCAATATTGATTATCCTGTCGTTCAGGGAGAAAAAAACTCCGATTTTTATCTGCACCATAATTTAAAAGGAGACACGGATAAAAATGGCTGCCTATATATTGATGCCAATTGTAATGTAGAGACTCCTACAAAAAACATTGTAATCCATGGCCACAATATGGAATCTACTCGAATGATGTTTTTTCAACTTCCAAAATATAAAGATATAGAATTTTACAAAAAGCATCCTATCCTCATATTTGACTCCATCTATGATGAATCCAAATGGAAAATCATTTCGTTTATGAGAGTCTCAGGAACTTATTCCCATAACGACGGTTTTGATTATATGCAAGGTGAATTTAATGATAATGAGGAATTTCTAGACTTTCTTCATCAAGTAGAAATGCGTTCTCTCTATCAGTGTCCTGTGACCGTAAATGAAAAAGACTCATTACTTATGCTCTCAACCTGTACCTATGAAATTGACAACTGCCGTTCTGTTGTTGTTGCCAGAAAACTTCGAAAAGGGGAATCAGAAGATGTGAACACCTCAAAAGCTTATCTGAAAAATGATGTGTTATATCCTGATGATTGGTATTCTAAATATGGTGGAAAAATGCCTGTCGCTAACTCCTTCACAGAAGACATATCTGAACACACTCTTGATTGGTATGATGGAAAACGGAAGCATTAAAAAAGAGTTCGCTTGCGAACTCTTTTTACCTTAAAGTTTTAACATTTTTTTAGTGCATTTTGACCGAGTTTGTAACGTTTTTTCACTTAAATTTTATTCCTTGTCGGTCAAAAAAAGAAAGGATACATATCAATGCCATCCTTTCTTCCATATTTTTTATTATTTTTCTGCTTTTCTTTTTTTGTTCATAACAATACTCAATACCAACATTGAAATACCTAATATGCCAACAACAATTGCAGAAATAATTCTCTCACCTGTTTTAGGTGCATTTTCCGGTGGGTTTGTAATCACTGTTACTGTTTCTTTTGGAGTTGTTGGTTTCTCTAAAATTACTGTCGGTGCTGCTGTCGTCGTCACTGCTGATGTTGTTACCGCTTCG
>USHE01000199.1 GCA_900554385.1 uncultured bacterium
AATGTCCGAGCGTTGTAACATTTCACCCCGATTTTCAATGAAATTTTTTGGCCGCTGTAACATTTCGCGGACATTTGTGGTTTATAATGACATTATCAATACAAAGGAAGCCTTGAAAGGAGTTTTGAATATGAGCGTTTTACAGACGATTGACCTGAAAAAGTATTACGGTGCAGAGCCGAATATTACTCGTGCCCTTGATGGAGTTAATATTTCTGTGGAGGATGGAGAGTTTGTGGCTATTGTTGGAACTTCCGGCAGTGGCAAGTCCACCCTTCTTCACATGATGGGCGGACTGGATACCCCTACCAGTGGAACTATAATTGTCAGGGGTGAAGAACTGGCAAAGAAGAACGACGAGCAGCTTACCATCTTCCGACGCCGAAATATAGGTTTTATTTTTCAAAATTATAATCTTGTTCCAATGCTGAATGTCTATGAAAATATCGTTTTACCTGTGGAATTGGATGGAGATATTGTAGATCAGAAGTTTATGGATAATGTTGTAATGATGCTGGGGTTGGAAGATAAACTGAATAATATGCCGAACAATCTTTCCGGCGGCCAGCAGCAGCGTGTAGCAATCGCCCGCGCATTGATTACAAAACCAGCTATCGTACTGGCCGACGAGCCTACAGGCAACCTTGACAGTAAAACAAGCAGTGATGTCATTGGCTTACTCAAACGAACCAGTGTGGAATATCATCAAACGATCGTTATGATTACTCATAATGATGATATTGCCCGTCTTGCAGACCGCATCATACGGATTGAGGACGGAAAAATAACCGGAGGTATGGAACTATGATTTGGCCTTTTGAAAATGATACCAGTGCTATAATCAAAAATATGGCACAAAAAAGTATAGCTTTTGATAAGAAGAAAAATTTGTTCTGTATTTCTGCGATTGTTGTTGCCGTTGCAATGATTATGATGTCTTTGCTGACAGTTCAAAATATTATTCATCAGAACCAAAATGAGGTTTCAGGATTACATCAGGGAATTTTCTTTGATATTACGCAAAAAGACAAAGAAAATTTGTCGTCTGAAGAAGGCGTTCAAAGTATAGGTCTTTCTTGTAACATTAAAACAGTTGAACAAAATTCCAAAGAGTTGTCATTGATTTACTATGATGACACGATGTTCAATTTAATACCAGATTTTGAGGGAAAATATCCAGAACAATCAAACGAAATTGCGGTTACAGATGCCTTTTTTGAAGGTGAAAATGTCCCTGCCAAAGTCAATACTACAATCCTGTTATATTTAGACGGGACCGTAAAAAAATATACGATTGTTGGCATATATCATGACCAAGATGCTTCTGCTTACCCTGTTTTTGTTTCTTTCGCAAAATGCCAGGAGTTAAGGGGAAATGATTTACTGAATGGATATGTGTGGCTTGAGAATGCCGATACCTTTACCAAAGACGAAGCAGAGGAACTATTATCCCAAATTTCGGAAAACACAGGGTTAAAAGATTGGACAGTCAGCAGCTATTATGATTATGTCAACGCGGGGCTTTCGGTTAGTAAATATGCGGCATATATTGTGCTTGCAGGAATTCTTTTTTTAGCTGCTGCACTTGTAATTTACAGTATTTTTTACATTTCGGTTGGTCAAAAGGTTGCTGAGTTCGGACAATTACGAACCATAGGAGCAAGTAAAAAGCAGATTTATAAAATAGTGCTTAAACAAGGCTATATTCTTGTTTCTCCGGGCATTTTAATTGGTAGCATAGTGGGAACGATTATCAGCTATTGCTTGCAATCAAAAGGATGGTCTGTATTTGCCTTTGCTGTTTCTTTGTGTGGAGCAAGCCTTTTTGGAATACTTCTTGTATATATCAGTGTTCGTAAGCCAGCAAGAATTGCTGCCAATGTATCTCCGATAGCCGCCTTGAAAAATCAGGTAGAAACGATCAATTATCGTAGTCATAAAAGACATCGTATTACACCTACATATTTAGCTAAAACCATAGCTACGTCATTAGATGAGTGAATTAACAATGCATCTAATAATTCTTTTACTGTAAATGCTTCACCTTCTTTTAGGTACATACTTGACCCATCAACAATAGGTAAATCTTTTATCTCAACTACTTGATTTAAATCACTAACATGTTTTAAAACGACATAAGCTGTCCATGCTTTAGTAGTCGAAGCTGGATAAAGCTTGTTATAACCATTTTTTCTATACAAAACTTGTCCTGTTTTGTAGTCCATTAA
>USHE01000200.1 GCA_900554385.1 uncultured bacterium
ATCTTTAAACTTATCCTGTGCTGTCTGTTGTACCATCTACACGTAATCCATATGGATTTCAAGAAAATTATATTTTCTCGGAGCTTGATTTGCATTTCTTGGATAAATCTCCGCATTCGTTACAGCCAAAAAACGTCTTTCTTTGTCATTGAGTAAATCAGTCAACTCGCGGTTTGTATTCGTATATTTGGAAACGTGAACCACGCCCTTTATATCGTGATCAACTGTTAAAATACTAACTTCTATTGGAACTGTATCGATATTTTTTGCCATTTGCTTTATCCTTTAATCTCTCTATTAATAATACAAGTATAATATATGAAACCTAAAATGTCTATATGTTAAATTTTGTCAATTCTTTTTTTCATACGAATACCATAAACCTCGTGGACATCCACAACTGACATAAATGCTGATGGATCAATCCTCTTAACAACATCTTTAAGTTTACTCATCTCTAAACGTGATACAACACAATATATAACAGTTTTATCAGCACCTGAATATCCGCCTTTTCCGTACAAATAAGTAACCCCAATCTCAAGTTCTTCAATTAAAACCTTACCGATTTCTTCTGCAGAATTGCTTATAATACGAATTGATTTTGAAGTATCCAGCCCGTCAATCACAACATCTATTACCCGATACGCAAGAAAATAGGTTAAAATAGAATACATTGCCTGTTCCCAGCCAAACACCATTCCTGCTGCCCCGTAAATAAAAATATTAAATGCCATAATTATTTCGCCAACAGAAAGACCAAATCTTTTTGAAAGAACTAGTGACATTATTTCAGTACCATCAAGCGAACCTTCATTTTTTAACACAATTCCGACCCCAAGCCCAAGCAGCATACCTCCGAAAACAGTCGCGAGAAGGTGATCCTGAGTTACCTCAAAATGATGGAACAAGTTAGTTGCAAGACCTAACATTGCAATTGCAAAAAAAGTTTGAAGCACAAACTTTTTACCCATTTTAGTTAACGCAAGAAACAAAAAAGGAATATTCAATATAATAATTAAAAGACCAAGATTAAACTTTGCAAGATGGCTTATTATCATAGAAATACCGACAATTCCACCGTCAATCATCTGGTTTGGAACTAAAAACCCTTCAATTGCAAAACCTGCAACGAACGCTCCTATCGAGAGGAATATCATTTTTTTTATTATTTGCAATATTAATTTTGCACAAGAAAGTTTAATATAACCGGTAATACTCATTTATACGTCCTTTTTATCCATATTTTTTCTTATTGTTATGAAATTGTTAATCTTAAAAATAGTTTTCTTACCCCCACGAAAAACTTCATCATCCTTATAGCCAAGAATATTTTCCAAATCAGTTTTCAGGGTAATTAAATCCTCGTACTTTTTCAAAGTTCCATCGAGTGCTATAGAAACATCACCGGTTTCTTCAGAAACAACAAGACAAGCTGCCTCACTGGTTTCTGACATTCCAATAGCCGCTCTGTGACGGGTTCCGTATTTCCAGCTAAGTTTCGGATCTTCTGTCAACGGCAAAAGAACTCCGGCTGAAATAATTTTTGAATTGTTTATAACAACAGCACCATCATGTAACGGTGTATTCGGATGAAAAATAGTTAACAAAAGCTGTGTTGATAAATCTGCATTCAATTTAGTTCCAACATCGTAATAAGTGTTGCTTAAGTCGTTTTGAAATACCATTAAAGCTCCGGTATGTGATTTTGAAAGAAATCTTACAGATTCTATAATTTCTTTTATTACATCTATTTTTTCATTACCAGCATGTTTTGAATTTTGGGAAGTAAATGCACGACTGATAAAATCTACCTGCCCCAAAAAGCCCAAAAACCGTCTTAATTCAGGCTGGAATATAACGATTAAACTTAAGGATACAAGAGTCACTATAGATTTCAGGAACATACCGAGTATTTTCAAGTCCAATCTGACAAGAATTTCACCAAAAATCCAGACGAAGATAAGAATAAAAATACCTTTGACAAACTTTTCGGACTGAGTATTTTTAATAAACTTCTTGTAAAATGCGTATAATATCAATCCGATAACGAATATTTCGAGAAGATTTGTCCAATTAAATGACAAATCCATTGCGCCTATTTGTGAATGTAGATAAAAAAGATAATCGTCAAACATATTACTTTTACCTATCC
>USHE01000201.1 GCA_900554385.1 uncultured bacterium
CCGCAACCCACGCCTTTGATGTAGCAATACTTTGACTGCATACTTCAGCTTACGCAGCTAATTTAGTGCATTATGGTGCTCTACCGTGCTCACAGAAAGCCGCAGACAAAGCAAAAAGCGCAGCAACCCACGCCAAAGATGTAGCAAAACAGGGTTACCACAAAGCCGGTGAAGTAGCGCACAGCGCAAAAGAGGCTGTAAAAAGTGGTGCTAAATCAGCTGCGCAGTCTGGTAAAGCCGCTGCGGGAGCCGTTTCTAAAGGGGCTGGATATGTCGCTCCAACATTAAAAGCTGTTGGTAAGATTGCAAAGCCTGTTGCAGCCGCTGTTGTAACTCTTGATGTTGTAAAAGCATACAAAGAAGGCGGAACAAAAGCTGCTGTTAAACAGGGCGGAGTTGCTGCAGCTTCAATTGGCGGAGCTTGGGCTGGGGCAAAAGGCGGAGCTGCTGTTGGTGCGGCAATAGGTTCAGTCGTTCCGGGTATTGGAACTGCTGCCGGTGCTGTAGTCGGTGGAATCGTTGGTTCTATTGGAGGTTGGATTGCCGGAGAAAAGATTTCCAAGGCTGTTATAAAATAATAAATTTAGAGGCTCGATAGAGCCTCTTTTTATTTGTTAAATTTGTTTAATATTTCTAAAGTTTTATACTCTTAATGCCGATTATTGTACTCGTGTGAAACTTATTTGAGGACATAATAATTACAATAAATATTCATAATATAAAAGGTAATTCTAATCAGTTTGGAATATCCGAGCAGGTTCCTGTAAAACAAGCTAAAACAAATAGTGTGTTTTCTGAATATGATACATTAAACGGTGAAATTGAACATACAATGCAGTCCTTAGAAACAGGCGACTGCTGGCTTCTAGCAGGAGTAAATTCTTTAAATACAACACCCTGGGGCAGAAAAATTATAAAAAATGCCCTCCGTCCGGATGGAGAAGGCGGGGCTATTGTGACACTTAGAGGTGCTGATAATACTCAAAAAGAGTACAGGGTTACTCTTGCGGAACTTGATAAAGCCCTTTTATCTGATAAGTATTCAGTGGGGGATGATGATATGCTCGCAATTGAGCTTGCAGTGGAAAAGTATGCCAAAAAGCAAATTGAAGCAGGAAAGCTTGATAAATCTCCCGGTGAAGCTATTGTAGGCGGTATTGATAGAAATATGCTTTACCTCCTCTCAGGTAAACCCTCTCACGATTTTCACGCTAAGGATAAAAATATTGACTCAGCACTAGATAAAATAATGGCAAATAGTACAAAATATTCTTCCTATTGTGCATTTCAAAATGATACCGAGCATTTGTCTAACTATCATGCCTATACTATAAAAGAAATAAAAAAAGACCTTAGCGGAAATAAATTTGTCGTATTAATAAATCCTCAGGATTCAGAATCTCCTGAAATCGTTCCTTATGAAGAATTCCGAAATAACCTGCGTCTGCTGGTAGTTCTTGATAATCCAGCAAATCCTGACAATACGCTTAAGTCTGAAATTGATTTAATTGATGAACAAATTGAATCTCTAAAAAAAGAAAATCAAGATATTTAATGTTCCGTTTATTTTTAATATACACAATTTTTCGGAATTTGGTTGACAAAAAAGTTTGAGTACATATTATGATATTATGGCTTAAATACCAAATTAGTATTGTAGTATAATTAGAAAAAAAAGGAGATTAATCTCATGGCACGTGAAAAGTATGAACGTACGAAACCGCACGTTAACGTAGGTACAGTAGGCCACGTTGACCACGGTAAAACAACATTAACTGCAGCTATTACTTCTGTTTTGGCTGCTGCAGGTCAAGCTGCAATGAAAAAATTCGATGAAATCGACGCAGCTCCTGAAGAAAAAGCAAGAGGTATAACCATTTCTACATCTCACGTAGAATACGAAACAGAATCAAGACACTATGCTCACGTTGACTGCCCAGGCCACGCTGACTATGTTAAAAACATGATTACAGGTGCAGCTCAAATGGATGGCGCAATCCTCGTTGTTGCTGCTACTGATGGTCCGATGCCTCAGACTCGTGAACACATCTTGTTAGCTCGTCAGGT
>USHE01000202.1 GCA_900554385.1 uncultured bacterium
ATAAATGGCTGCTATTATGATAACGACTATTGGGCAGGAGCAGTAAAGAAATGCCACGACATAGGTATGCATTTGCCGAGCATGCAGACGCTTGCAGTAATAGCCGGAGCAAAATACGGACGTACAGATATAGGCACATACACCCTGATAATGAGAAATGATTACCATTCTGACACTTATCAATCGACGGGTAATTGTCTTGATTTTTTCAAAACAAATGGTTCATACAGGTTGTCCACGAGCGACGTGATCTGTGTCGACACCTTGCCAAACGGTGTAAATTCAAGCATAGCCTCTCTTGCTGGTCATTTTTGGTCCAGTGCTGAGGTTAGTGCGAGTACAGCGCAGACGCGTGATATTTATTTTGCCCTAAGCACATGGTACTCGCACGGTCGTGAAGGCAACGCCGTCCCGCTGTGTGTAGGAGATTAGGATATTTCTTCCAGTTCATCTATAATTTTTTGCTGAGGCACTGATAGCGAATCTGAATGCTGCATTGCAAGATTTAGTTCTTTTCTGCATTCGTCAAAGTTTCCCAATTTTTTATCAACCTGCGCTGTAAGATAATACAAGTCCCCGCTGTCTGCAAATTCTTCCAAAGCACGTTCGCTAACCTCTTTTGCTCCATCATATAAACCCTGTTTTGCCATTATTTTTATGTAATTTATGTAGGCTTCCAAATCTTTAGGATTGTATTTTAAAGTTTGTTCAAGTTTATATGCAGCTTCTTCGTAAAAACCCTTTTCAAAGTCTATCATTGCAAGGTTGTAGTATGCCCAGCTGTAATCCGGCGATATTTCAAGAACTTTTTTAAATTGTTCTTCTGCTCCCTGGATATCATTCATTTCTTTTAAAATGTTTCCCATATAAAAATGAGCGTACAGGTCATTTTCATTTAAATCTATTGTGCTTTGAAAATTCATCATTGCGTTTAACAAGTCACCTTTTCTCAGATAGCAAATCCCGAGATTGAAGTATGAATTTGAATCATCAATATCTTTTTGCAGAACTTTTTCAAAACATTTAATCCCGTTGTCATAGTCTTTAAGTTCTGTGTAAACCAAGCCCAGATTGTAATAGGCGTCAGTTTCGTCGGGTGAAAGCTCGATTGATTTTTTATAGGCTTCTTTGGCTTTTTCAAACTTTTTTAATTTTTCGTATACAATTCCTATATTGTAAAAAAGTTTTCCGTCTTCCGGAAAATATTTTGTAAGCCATAAAAAATGCTGTAACGCTTCTTTTGTAAAACCGTTATCAAGAAGAAGTACAGCCAGTTCCCTCCTTGCCTGAAAATTCTCGCTGTCTTCTTGTAAAATCTCCTGTAGTTCCTGAATTTTATCTAACTTGGCCATATAAAAATTATAACAATTTATATTAATTTTGGCAAAAATATAGCATTTATTTTATATTTATCTAAAATAATATTAATACGAAGAGGGGGGAAAAATGAAAATAAAATTTTTTGCAATAATTTTGTCAGTATTCTTATTGGCACAGTGCGTATTTGCGGCACCATTTAATGCAAAGGCAAAGACAAAGCGTATTCCTGCCGGAACAAAATTTCAGCTTCAAATGCTGAATCCTTTAAGTACTGTGAACTCGGCCGGAAAAGATTTCTCTGCTATTCTTTTAACAGACCAAACTGCGGATTCGGATGTAATTCTCCCGTCAGGGTCACTTGTCAGAGGAAGTATAAGAGATATTGTACCGGCAAGTAGAATGTCGAAGGGGGCAATTTTATATCTTGATTTTGACCATGTTGTTACTCCTACCGGCAGACAACTTCCTCTGTCTTTGAATATAGTCGGCAGAACTGATATGACTTATGACGGCGGAATTACCACAACAAAAGGATATGGTGACGCTGTTATAAAGAATTGGGCTATAACTGTTGTAATTACATCTAATGCAGCAGAATGGGGAAACGATATCGTTAATGAAGGCCCTGCAAAATATGTTACGGTACCTTTAAGCGCAATAGGCGGTGCAATAGGCGGAGGAGCTTATTTTGTAGTTGACAGCATCGCTGATTTAATACGAAAAGGTGAAGATGTTTATATTTATAC
>USHE01000203.1 GCA_900554385.1 uncultured bacterium
AGGCCTGAACTATCAACGTGTCAGAATTGTTCTTATATTAGAAGCAATAATCATTAAATCGAAAGGCCATGGGAGCAAAGAAGAATTTTGTGTTGGACACGAATGTCATATTACATGACTATAAGTGCATCGAGAACTTTCAGGAAAATGATATCTATCTACCCATCGTGGTATTAGAAGAGTTGGACAAGTTCAAGAAGGGGAGTGAGCAGATCAATTATAATGCCCGTGAGTTTGTTCGGGAGCTAGACTTATTGACCAGTAATGACCTGTTCTTGAAAGGCGCCTCACTAGGACCGGGAAAAGGTACACTCTATATCGTGACCGGTGATAAGTACCAGGAGAAAATAGCGCATTCTTTTCCGGATAAAACGCCAGATCACCGTATCTTGTCTTGTGCGTTGACGATTGCCGAGAAGAATCCGAAGATCAAGACAACCTTGGTCAGCAAGGATGTGAACCTTCGTATGAAGGCTCGTTCTTTGGGTATTCCCGTTGAGGATTATATCACGGATAAGGTCGTGAATGTAGATATTTTCGAGCGTGCGCAAGAGACCTATGAGAATATAGACCCCGATTTGATCGACAAGATATACAGCTCTCCGGAAGGTGTGGATGCAGATTCGTTGGATATCAAGTCTAAGCTCGACCCCAATGAATGCTTTATCTTGAAAAGCGGACGTAATAGTGTATTGGCTCGCTACAATCCGTTTACGGATAAGATCAAGAAGGTGGATAAAGGCACGATCTTTGGTATCCAGCCCCGTAATGCCGAGCAGAGTTTCGCTTTCAATCTCGCGGAAGAAGGCCTCGCCGTGTGTATCAAAGATTTCATCAATTGAAGGATTTTTGATAACTTCGTGTTCGTCAAAAATCTTTTTGGTAATTTCGTAAATCTCATAGAGCTTTATTTTTCCGTCTAAAAATGCAAATACTGCTTCCTCATTTGCCGCATTCAGGCATGCTGTTGCTGTTCCGCCAATTTTTCCGGCTTTATACGCTAATTTAACTGTCGGGAATTTTTCATAATCAGGTTTTTCAAAATCCAATCTTGCAATTTCTGCGAAACTAAAACTTTTGGATTTAATCCCCTCATAGCGTTCAGGATATGTAATTGCGTACTGGATAGGAATATGCATACTTGGTAAACCTAATTGAGCAATTACACTGCCGTCTTTGTATTCTATAGCAGAATGTACGATGCTTTGCGGGTGAACTACAACATCTATGTCGTCGTAATCAAATCCAAAAAGGTGGTGTGCTTCAATGATTTCTAATCCTTTATTCATCAAAGTTGCGCTATCTACAGTAATTTTTCTGCCCATATTCCAACGTGGGTGAGCTAGAGCTTCTTTTACTGTTGCATTTTTCATTTCGTCAACCGATTTATGCAAGAATGGACCGCCGCTTGCCGTAATAATAAGTTTATCAACCTGTGAAATATCTTTTATGCATTGATGAATTGCACAGTGTTCGCTGTCAACAGGAATGATTTTAACTTCGTTTTTGCGTGCAGCTTCCATAACGATATCGCCAGCCATAACCAATGTTTCTTTATTCGCAAGTGCAATATCAATGCCGTTTTCAATGGCTTTTAGGGTTGGTTTAAGTCCGATTTTTCCTGAGCAGGCAACAAGAATTATATCGTTTTCCTTGTTTGAACAAATTTCTTTTAGACCTTCTGAGCCTGTGAGGATTTTTAACCCCTCACCCCAACCCTCTCCCGCAAGGGGCGATGTAGAGTTATAACAAACATACTTGGGTTGAAATTTTTCAGCCTGCTTTTTCAAAAGTTCTACATTGTTTCCGCCTGCGAGTGCGATAATTTCAAACTTATCCTGAAGTTTTTCTATAACTTCCAGTGCTTGAGTTCCGATAGAACCAGTTGAGCCGATAATACTTATTTTTCTTTTCTCTTTCATATTAATAATTATATTACAAAAAGAATAAATGTATGTTTTAATAATAATGTAAGTAAAAAAGGAGGTAATAATGCTAAAACGCAGTGA
>USHE01000204.1 GCA_900554385.1 uncultured bacterium
CGCACAGAATCATCTTACGGAATGATTGTTTCCAAATTTAAAGGAAGTTTTAGTTGATATCCTCCTTCATTCAAAGTATAATTCTTATGTAAAAATATAGGTTTTCGCATACTTATATTTTACACCAACAGCCGGACTTTTCGAAGCCCGGCTGTATTTTTTCATCGAAAAGAGGCTGCGCACTAATTGCTTAGTGCGACAGCCCCTTATAGCGATAAATACCTAATCTTGAATTCCGTATAAACAGGTTATAAATTTAACCTTATCACAAAAAACACGGGATACTATTTTGATTCATACAGAGAGAGAAACCTATAAAAACACGGGATAAAACATTTATCGCTATAACATAAGCGTCAGATAAGAACGTGTAGAGACAAGCAGCGATTATAGAAAACTCCCCTGCTACTTAAAATGGGAGCAGGGGAGTTGAGATGTCAATGACAATAAAATAATCTTTAAAATGCAGTTTTCCATTATTTCTCTCATCATCTGGTGATTATTCACATGTCTTTTCCTTATATTAGAAAAATTAAGCTTTAATCCATTTGCCAATCCATTTCCTTGTTGTTTGATTATATCTACATTTATACAAGACGCCATTTAAGGTTTTATATTTCCAAACAATAGTGTGCGAAGCCGGACTGATTTCTGGAGGCGTAGCATCCGTCGAAGCAGCATAAACATTTGAAGTAATAAGCGTATGATTAGCAAAAGCTATAGATGATGGCGTTGTCAGACTAAAAATAAAGCTGCAGATTAAAGTGATAAATAGTGTTTTAGTCGTTTTCATGAATTGGTTCCCCTTCCTTGTAGCGTGGCAATCTTTTTAAGTCTTCAGAGAGGTGGTCGATGTCGGCAAAGAACCTTCCTTCGTAATAAATGGTATATTGTTTGGTTCCGTGATCAATGATATAAGCGTTATCTTCACGGAGCTCTACTGCGCCGTCTGTCACCGGATACAGCTCCCGAAAATTAGGTTCAGGGACGCAGAAAACAGAGAATATGACCACAGCAAATATGGCCGTATGGCACAGATACCCGTGTACACGCTTAAAACGGGAAGTATTTTCCTGATTATTTAAGATAAAGTAGATTCGTGTACTTAGTACAGAGGTATCATTTACGGCAAAGTGCATCATGCGGCTGGGCTCTGCGAGCCGGGCGCTTTGTATTCTTTTTGCGGTTTTTACAATCAGTTCAGCGTAATCGGTGACACTGAATTTCGGGTTGGATTGTATCAGGAAAAAGTCGTTGGAAAGCTCCAGAAAGAGCATAAATTCTTTTTTTAAATGCTGTACAAAAGGATTCCACCAGTGTATGCGGCAGATAATTTCCATCAGAAATCCAAGCCATAGGTGATGCTCTTTATAGTGCGCAATCTCATGCAGGCAGATGTACTTAAGCTCCGTTTCGGAAAAGCTTTGCCCATCGGGCATTATCAAAATCGGATGTAATAATCCAGTGATGGCCGGAGAGATTGGCTCCTGGATAAGGGCAATCCGTATCGGTTTGGCAAGGTATTCCTGTAAAAACTCGTACAGATATGCATATGCGCCTTCTTTTTCAACAAAAAATGCAGAGAGCGCATGGTGCAGCCGTATATACTGAACCAGGAGCCGCAACAGCAGGATAAAAGCGACCGTAAACCAGATTGAAAATATCAGCGTATCCACCCGTAGACGGCAGCCAGCAATATTTTGTGTTGTAAAGTCTAATATCCTTGGCAGGACCTGATAAGACTGAAACGAATAGGTAAAAGGAAAATTGAAAGGTATACTCATGCGGATTAAAATAACAAGTATACCGATTAACGAAAATTGTATCGTGCGTTTGTGGAAAACGGATGTGTGGTGCATGATGATATGCAGGTACACCGTGAGAAAAAGCGTTACAATAAAGCAAGTAAAAAAAGGTCCAAATGAAAGCGCCATATTTAATTTCCTCCGTTGATAAGAATGTGTTTGCGCTGGGCTATCATCTCTTCCAGATGCTCTAATTCAT